>NZ_QTQJ01000012.1:0-189813 GCF_003853795.1 Burkholderia sp. Bp8991
GAAACCTGGGCGCTGATCGTGTGGCTCAACTACGCGGCCTGGCTGCACATGCGCCTGATGAAGGGCCTGCGCGGCGCCGTTGCCGCCTGGTGGGCGCTCACCGGCCTGCTCGTGACGACGTTCGCGTTCCTCGGCGTCAACATGTTCCTGTCGGGGCTGCACAGCTACGGCAAGCTGTAAGATTTCCGACGCGGGTCCGACAAAAGACCGCCGGCGCACTGCGTGCCCGGCGGTTTTCTTTTGTAACGGGCGGGCGGTCCGGGCGTCGAACGGCGCAGGATGGGGCGGGTCGAACGCTCATGAAGCGTGCGCGCCGCGCATGCAGGAGGAGCAGCACGATGTGGATCAAACACCCTTTGCGCACCGTACTGACCGGCGGTGACATCGCGCAGAGCCAGATTACGCCGCGCGCGGTGTTCGAGAACCGGCGGCGCGTCTTGCAGGCCGCCGGCCTGGCGGCGGCGGGCGGATTGCTCGGCGGCAGCGGCGCGGCGTTCGCCGCCTATGCGTCGCCCGACGCGCGGGCCGCGAAGCTCGTGGCGAAAACCAACCCGAAGTTCGTTGCGGCCGACCGGGTCACGCCGTTCAAGGACATCACGTCCTACAACAACTTCTACGAATTCGGCACCGACAAGGGCGACCCGGCGCAGAACGCCGGCACGCTGCGGTCGCGCCCGTGGCGCGTGAGCGTCGAAGGCGAGGTGCTGCACCCGAAGGTGTTCGATCTCGACGAACTGCTGAAGCTCGCGCCGCTCGAAGAGCGCGTGTACCGGCTGCGTTGCGTCGAAGGCTGGTCGATGGTGGTCCCGTGGATCGGCGTGCCGCTGTCCGAGCTGATCAAGCGCGTGCAGCCGACCGGCAACGCGAAGTACGTGCAGTTCGTCACGCTGGCCGATTCGTCGCAGATGCCGGGGCTGTCGACGCCGGTGCTCGACTGGCCGTACTCGGAAGGGCTGCGGATGGACGAGGCGATGAATCCGCTGACGCTGCTGACGATGGGCGTGTACGGCCAGGTGTTGCCGAACCAGAACGGCGCGCCGGTGCGGATCGTCGTGCCGTGGAAGTACGGCTTCAAGAGTGCGAAGTCGCTCGTGAAGATCCGCTTCGTCGACAAGCAGCCGAAAACGAGCTGGAACACGTACGCGTCGAACGAATACGGCTTCTATTCGAACGTGAACCCGAACGTCGATCACCCGCGCTGGAGCCAGGCGACCGAGCGCCGGATCGGCGAGGACGGCTTCTTCACGCCGAAGCGCAAGACGCTGATGTTCAACGGCTACGGCGATCTCGTCGCGTCGATGTATCAGGGCATGGACCTGAAGAAGAACTTCTGAGCGCGCCGGTGAGAAACGACATGCCTCCTTCGACGCTGACGCCCGCGCGCGCGTCCGGCACGCGCACGGCTGCCGCCGGCAGTTCCCGGGGCGGCTCAGTGCGTGCTGCCGCGCCGCGCTGGCTTGCCCCCGCCAAGGTACTGGTTTTCGCGGCCGGACTCTATCCGCTCGCCCGTCTCGTGCTGTTCGGGCTGACCGACCGGCTCGGCGCGAACCCGATCGAATTCATCACGCGCTCGACGGGCCTCTGGACGCTGGTGATGCTCTGCCTCACGCTCGGCGTCACACCGCTTCGGCGCGTGACGGGCGTTCCCGCGTTGCTGCGCTTTCGCCGGATGATCGGCCTGTTCGCGTTCTTTTACGCGACGCTGCATTTCACGACGTATCTGTGGTTCGACAAGTGGTTCGACGTGCTCGCGATCCTGAAGGACGTCGGCAAGCGTCCGTTCATCACGGTCGGCTTCGCCGCGTTCGTGCTGCTGATTCCGCTGGCCGCGACCTCGCCGCGCGCGATGGTGCGCCGGCTCGGCCGTCACTGGGCGACGCTGCATCGCGCGATCTATGCGATCGCGCTGTTCGGCGTGCTGCATTTCTGGTGGATGAGGGCCGGCAAGCACAATCTCGCGCAGCCGAAGCTCTACGCGGTGATCGTTGCGGTGCTGCTCGGCTGGCGCCTGCTCGAATGGGGCTGGCGGCGCATCCGCGCGTGACGAGGCGGGCCCGGAAAAACAAAAGGCGATGACGGGCAGTCATCGCCTTGGTCGCGAAGGAGGCCGCGCGAGCGGCGGCGCGCGCTTACTGCGTGGCGGCCGGGCCGGATGCCGGCGTCGCGGCCTTCGATGGATCGCTCGACAGCTCCGGTGACAGCGTGAGCGGCGTGCCGGAAGAATCGGGAATGCTGTCGGACGACGCGTTTTCATCGGTCGGCGTGACGTCGGACGGCGCCGTGTCCTGCTGCTGGATGGGCTTCGCCGGCAACGGGGGCACGGTGGGCAGATAGAGCGGACCGCGTTGACCGCAGCCGGCAAGAATCGCCAAAGCCGCTACAATCGCGCTCATCCGGAAAACGACTCGCATGATCGTCCCTGAACAATTTAACCGATAGAGTTTAGCATGTCCGATACTGAATACCTGGCCCGTGCCGAGGCCGTGCTGGCGGCCGTCGAGCGTACCGTGGATGCCGCGAACGACGGCGATCACGACATCGATCTGGAGCGCAACGGCAGCGTGCTGACGCTGACGTTCGAGAACGGCTCGAAGATCATCGTCAACCTCCAGCCGCCGATGAAGGAGCTGTGGATCGCCGCGAAGGCGGGCGGGTTCCATTACCGTTTCGTGGACGGCGAATGGCGCGATACGCGCACCGGCACCGAGTTCTTCGCGGCGCTCACCGAGTACGCGACGCAGCAGGCCGGCCTGCCGATCACGTTCGGCGCGTAACGCGTCCGGCGCTTGCCTGGCCGGGCGGCCGATACGCCGGATCGAAGCACAACGAAAAAGCGCCCCGCGGGGCGCTTTTTTCATGCTCGGGCCGTTCGTGTCAGTGGCCGCGGAACAGGTTCATGATGTCCTGCTTCTCCTGTTCGTCGACATGCGGCACCGCTTCGTCGGTGCTCTGCACCGCCGGCGCCTGCGGCACGCCGACCGTCGACACGAAGCCGTGCCCCGGCGTGAAGTCGGTGAAGTACAACTCGCTGCCGAGCGCCTGGACGTCGTCCGGCATCGTCGGCTTGAACTCCGGCACGCCCTTCAGCGCCGCGCCCATATAGTCGATCCAGACCGGCAACGACAGGCCGCCGCCGGTTTCGCGATCGCCGAGGCTGCGCGGGTTGTCGTAACCGATCCACGCGATCGCCGCGAGCGTGTGCTGGTAGCCGGCGAACCACGCGTCGTGCGAGTCGTTCGTCGTGCCGGTCTTGCCTGCGAGGTCGGTGCGCTTCAGCACGTTGGTGCGCGCGCCCGTGCCGCGCTGCGCGACGCTCTGCAGCAGGCTGTTCATCACGTATGCGTTGCGCGCGTCGATCGCGCGCGGCGCGTTTTGCTCGGCGATGAGCGGCTGCGCGCGGGCGACGACAGCGCCGTTCGGATCGGTCACTTCGGCGATCAGGTACGGATTCACGCGGAAGCCGCCGTTCGCGAACACCGAGTACGCACCGGCCATCTGCAGCGGCGTGACCTGGCCCGCGCCGAGCGCCATCGGCAGGTAGGCCGGATGACGGTCGGCGTCGAAGCCGAAGCGCGTGATGTACTGCTGCGCGTACTTCGTGCCGATGTGGTTCAGGATCCGGATCGACACGAGGTTGCGCGAGCGCTGCAGCGCGGTGCGCATCGACATCGGGCCTTCGAAGCCGCCGCCGTAGTTCTTCGGTTCCCACGGCTGGCCGCCGGTTTCCGCTGCGCTGAAATACAGCGGGCCGTCGTTGATCACCGTGGCCGGACCGAGGCCCTTGTCGAGCGACGCCGAGTAGATGAACGGCTTGAACGACGAACCCGGTTGCCGCCACGCCTGCGTGACGTGGTTGAACTTGTTCTTGTTGTAGTCGAAGCCGCCGACCAGCGAGCGGATCGCGCCGTCCTGCGGAACGATCGAGATGAACGCGCCTTCGACCTGCGGCAACTGCGTGATCGACCACTTCCCGGCGTCGTTCTTCACGACCCGGACGATCGCGCCCGGGCGGATGCGGCGGTTCGGCTGCGCGCCGGCCGACAGCGCGCCCGACGCGAAGCGCAGGTTGTCGCCTTCGATCGTCGCGCTGCTGCCGTCGATGAAGGCGATGGTGATCTGGCGCGGGGTGGCTGCGGTGACGACCGCCGCGATCAGCTCGCCGTTGTCGGGGTGTTCGAGCAGCGCATCGTCGATCGCCTGCTCGCGATCGTCGGCGCCGGCCGGCAATTCGATGAAGCCTTCCGGCCCGCGATAGCCGTGGCGGCGCTCGTAATCCATGATGCCCTTGCGCAGCGAGGTGTAGGCAACCTGCTGGTCGGCGGAATCGATCGTCGTGACGACGTTGAAGCCGCGCGTGTAGGTTTCCTCGCGGTACTGCGCGTACATCATTTGTCGGACCATTTCCGCGACGTACTCGGCGTGCACGCTGAACTCGCGGCCCGCACCCTTGACGGCGAGCGGCTGCGCGACGGCTTGGTCGTACTGCTCGCGCGTGATGAAGTTCAGCTCGAGCATCCGCTGCAGGATGTATTCCTGGCGCACCTTCGCGCGCTTCGGATTGACGACCGGGTTGTACGCGGATGGCGCTTTCGGCAGCCCCGCGAGCATCGCCGCTTCGGCGAGCGTGATGTCCTTCAGGTCCTTGCCGAAATAGACCCGCGCGGCGCTCGCGAAGCCGTACGCACGCTGGCCGAGATAGATCTGATTCATGTAGACCTCGAGAATCTGATCCTTCGTCAGCGCGCGCTCGATCCGGTAGGCCAGCAGCATCTCGTAGATCTTGCGCGTGTAGGTCTTTTCGCTCGACAGGAAGAAGTTGCGCGCGACCTGCATCGTGATCGTGCTCGCGCCCTGCGACGCATGGCCATTCGTCAGTGCGACGAAGCCGGCGCGGGCGATGCCGGTGAGGTCGACGCCGCCGTGATCGTAGAAGCGTGCGTCCTCGATCGCGAGGATCGCCTTCTTGAGCGAGTCGGGCACGTCCTTGAAATGGACGATGTCGCGGCGTTCCTCGCCGAATTCGCCGATCAGCACGTGATCGGACGTATAGATGCGCAGCGGTACCTTCGGACGATAGTCGGTCAGCGCGTCGAGCGACGGCATGTTCGGCCACGCGACGACGAGCGCGTAGCCGAGCACGAGGCCGCCGGCCACGACGAGGGCCACGCACATCGCGGCGAGGCCGATCAGGACTTTCAGCCACCAGGACCGCTTCTTCGGCTCGGGCGCGGGAGGCGGGGACGTAGGAGACGTGGATTGCATAGGCATACCGGAAAACAGTCCCGCGATTATAGCTGCCCGGTAAGACCGGCCCTGACGCGGGGGGCGGCGGCCGGAAACCGACTGATCGCGGTGCCGCCGGCATAGTGTCCGCGAGGTCGCCCCGTGCCACAACTGGCCGTCCGGCCGACTGTCGGGCACACGCGCCGCTTTGCAGAATCAGGCCTCGGAAACGCGGCGTGGGCCGCAACGATCGCGGGAGGCTGGGATGGCAGGACGATGGGCGGCGCGGTTCGCGCCGGGCAGGCACCGTTCGACGGGCATCGACGTCGGGGCGGACGAGGTGAGGGTGGCCGTGCTGAGCCGGCGCGGACGGGCCGTGGAGGTGCGGGTCGAAGGACTCGAGCGGGAGCCGGTCGGATTGCAGGACGGGCCGGAGGAGGCGCGCTGGGCCGCGGTCGCACGCGCGTTGGCGGCGGCCGTGTCGCGATTGTCGGCGGCGGGCGTGCGCTGCGATACGCGCGGCGTGATGGCGCTGCGCGACGACGAAATGCGGACCGCGACGCTCGACCTGGCCGGGCGCGACGACGTCGCGGACGCCGCCCGGCAGGCCGCTGAACGGATCTCGGGGCTGCCGCCCCACAGCCTCGCGTTCGACTGGCGGCAGGACGACGGCGCGTGCCCGGGCGAGATCGAGGTCGCCGTGGCGCCGCAGGCATTGCTCGAACGGCGGATCGACGTGGCCGCGCAGGCCGGCGTCGACCTGACGGCCGTCGACGGCGAGTCGGCCGCCGCGCTGCGCGCGTTGCGCTATGCCGCGCAGTTCGAAACCGACGCCCACGGCCCGTACGCCGCATTCTGGTTCTGCGACACGGGCGTACGCGGTTGGCGGGTCGACGGTTCGATCGCCGTACCGGTGCTCGCGGTGTCCGGCGACGTGCAGGCGGCGTTCCCCGACGCATTGCGCCAATGCGTGTTCGAGCCGGTGCGCTGCGTGCTCGTGGCCGGCGACGCGCGCAGCATCGCCCGCTGCGGTACGTCGGCCGCCGATATCGGCGATGCGCTCGGCGTGGCCGCGGTGCCGTTCGACTGCACCGGATGGGACGGGCTGCCGGGCGTGCCCGCCGGAACGCAGGGCGGTCCGGCGTTTGCCCTCGCGATCGGGCTGGCGCTGCGCGGGGTGTGGGAATGATGGCCGATGTGGGGTTCGGGCGAACTGCCGCCGGCCACGCCGTGCTCGGCGGCTTCAATCTGCTGCCGTACCGTGAGCGGCTGGCGCAGGCGTTGCGGCGGCGCCGTGCCGCGCAGTGCGGGGCGGCGGTCGTGCTCGGCGTGCTCGGGGCCTGCGTTTGGACGGGTGCGGCGACGGCGTGGCGATGGCGCATGGATGCGGAGCGTACGCGTGTGGAGGCGCGGCTGCGGCAATTGCAGCCACGGATCGATGCCGCACGGCGCGCCGCCGGCGTGGCTGCCGACCTCGCGCGACGCGATGCACGGGCGGTCGTGCTTGCCGCGCCTTACCGGCGTGTCGCCGGGCTGCTCGCGACGCTGGCCCAGGTGCGCGACGACACCGTCCGGCTCGACGCATTGCGCACGACTGCGTCCGGCGCCGTGCTCGACGCGCGCACGACGAGTTACCGGGCGGCCGCGCGGTGGCTCGCACGGATTGCGGTCGAGCAGCGTGACTGGCGATTCGATGTCGGTGCGCTGACACCTGCTTCGGCCACGCCGGTCACGGGTTCGGCCGTGCCGTTCCGGTTTTCCGTGCAGGTGCGTTGGCACGACGCGCCGCCGCGGCAGAACGCAGCGGGAGGCGACGCATGACGGCGATCACGCATCGGTCCATGCCAGCCGGTGCCGGGCGGCGCGGCCGCATGGCGCGGATGTCGCCGGCCGCGGCGCATGCCATCGGCTGCGTGGCGGCGTTCGCGTGCGTGACGATGGGCACCATTCATCTGATGGATGCCGTCGACGCGAGCGGCCTCGCACGCAGTCGCGCGTTGCTGGCAACGGCACAAGTGCGTGCCGCCGACGCACAGCGGCTGCTCGCGACCGCGCCACGGCGCGACCCGGACCCGGCTGCCGGGCACGCCTCCAGCGTGCCGAGTGCGTCGGGGTGGCCCGCACTGATGCTCGAACTGGCGGACCTGGCCGGCGCGAGCGGACTGCGGATCGTGTCGATCGAGCCGCGGCGCACTGACGAAGCGGCGCCGGATGGCCGACGCACGGTGCGGATCGTCGCGGACGGCGGCTTTCCGGCGTTACTGCGGCTGATCGGCGGGCTGGCGAGTTTTCCCGCGCTGGTGGTGCCGTCGAGGCTGCATATTGAGCGCAAACCGCCCGCGTTGCGGGTGGACATGACGATCGACGTGTTTCCGGCGCTGTCGGGGGCTCGTGTTCCCGATGGCACGGTGCGGCTGCTTGCCGGCGCGCCGAGCGACGATCCATTCGGCGGCGATGGCTTGCCCGCGCAGGCCGACGATGCGACGCCGCGCCTGGCCGGCACGATTCGCGACGTACGCGCCGGGCTCGCGCTATTCGACGCGGGCGATGGCGCATTCGCGACCGTTGCGCCGGGCGAAGCGTTCGGGATGTCACGCGTGGTGAGCGTCGATGCCGGTGCGGTGACGCTTGCGACAGCTGATGGCGCGCGCCGGTTCGTCATGGATGACGGAGGTCGCCCATGACGAAGTACGGATGGCGGGCGATCGCATTCTGGGTCGGATCGGGCGTGGCCGCGGCACACGCGGCGCTGCCGCCGTTGCCCCTGTTGCCGCCTTTGCCGCCGGCCGGCTGGCCGATCGCATCGATGCAGGCGCATGCCCAGGACACACCGCTGCCGCAGGGCGCGCCCGACGGTGCGGACGGCGCAGCGCCCGCGCATGACGGCCCGCCGCCGTTCGATCGGGCAGTGCGCGCGGCGCTTCAAGCAGACACAACCGCACCGGTGCTCCGGCTGGAAGGGCCGCCGATTCCATTGCCGCCGCCGACGCGCATGAGCGACGCCGCGGCGCGGCACCCCGGCGATGCGGATGACGCGCGGCGGATCTCGCTGAATCTGCAAGGCGCCGGGCTCGCTGCCGCGTTCGACGCGCTCGCGCGATTCACCGGGCTGAACATCATCGTCGGCGAGCAGGTGCGCGGCACCGTGACGTTACATCTGAACAATGTCCGCTGGCGCGATGCGTTCGACACGTTGCTCGACACGCACGGGCTGGCGATGTCCCGGCGCGGCAACGTGATCTGGGTCACGCCGGCGGCCGAACTCGCCGCGCGCGAGCGCGAGCGCTTCGAAACGCATGCACGCGCGGCCGAGCTGGAGCCGCTCGCGAGCCGGACCTTCGCGCTGCATTACCCGCGCGCGCAGGACGTGCAGCGGCTGCTGGCCGGAGCGACCGGCCAGCGTCTGCTGTCGAAACGCGGCGCCGCGGCGGCCGACCCGCGCACGAACCTGTTGTTCGTCACCGATCTGGCGCCGCGCATCGCGCAGATCGCGGGCTTGATCGACGCGATCGACCGGCCATCGCGGCAGGTCCGGATCGAGGCGCGGATCGTAGAAGGCGAGCAAGGCTTCTCGCGCAACCTCGGCGCACGTGTCGCGCTGCGCGCGCAGGGACGGGCGCCCGCGGCCGACGGCGCGGCATTCGCGACGGACACGCGCAACGCGCTCGACCTGGCCGCACGACCGCTCGGCGGCTTCGAGGCGGCGACGGCCGGCTTCACGTTGTTCGCCGCGCCGCTCAGCCGCGTGCTCGACGTTGAATTGAGCGCGCTCGAGGCGCAGGGGCGGGGCCAGATCGTTTCCAGCCCGCGCGTGGTGACGGCCGACCGCGTGAAAGCGATCGTCGAACAGGGCTCGGAGCTGCCGTACCAGGCGAAGGTCGGCAACGGCGTGAGCGGCGTGCAGTTCCGCCGCGCGACGCTGAAGCTCGAGGTCGAGCCGCAGATCACGCCCGACGGACGCGTCGTGCTGGACCTGGACGTGACAAAGGACAGCATCGGCGAGCCGACGGCGGCCGGCCCGGCGATTCATACGAAGCACGTCCAGACACGCGTCGAGGTCGAGGACGGCGGAACGGTCGCGATCGGCGGGATTTACGAGCAGTTGAACCGGGACGATGTGACGCGGGTGCCGCTCTTGGGCAAAATACCGGTACTGGGCGCGCTTTTCCGGCACCGCGCACGGCGCGACCAGCGCAGCGAACTGGTCGTCTTCATCACGCCGACGGTCGTCGGCCCGCATTGCGAGACGGCCGGCGCGGGCGACGCGGATGCACGTAAAACGGGGCCGGAAGCTGGCGGCGCAGGCTCGACAAGGCAGCCGCTTTGCCAGTAAGCTGCGCCACACACCAGCAAGATTCAAGCAGAGGAAGCCGTTGCAAGCGCGGGACCCACATGCAAACGTATTTTTCGTCGGCCTTATGGGAGCGGGTAAGACCACCGTGGGCCGGGCGGTCGCGCGCCGGCTCGACAGGACGTTCTTCGACTCCGACCACGAAATCGAGGCCCGCACGGGGGCGCGCATTCCGGTGATCTTCGAGATGGAGGGCGAGGCCGGGTTTCGCGACCGCGAATCGCAGGTGATCGCCGATCTCACGCAGCGCGAGAACATCGTGCTCGCGACGGGCGGCGGCGCGGTGCTGCGGCCCGAGAATCGCGACTGCCTGAAAAGCAGCGGCATCGTCATCTATCTGCGCGCCAATCCGCACGATCTGTGGCTGCGCACCCGCAAGGACAAGAACCGCCCGCTGTTGCAGACCGACGATCCGAAGGCGCGTCTCGAAGCGCTCTACGAAGTGCGCGACCCGCTGTACCGCGAGTGCGCGGACTTCATCATCGAGACCGGCCGCCCGTCGGTCAACGGCCTCGTCAACATGGTGCTGATGCAACTCGAACTGGCAGGCGTCATCGCCAAGCCGCTACAAGCATGATTACCGTCAACGTCGATCTGGGCGAGCGCGCCTACCCGATTCATATTGGTGCCGGCCTGATCGGCCGCACCGAGCTGTTCGCCCCTCACATCACCGGTTCGTCGGTCACGATCGTCACGAACACGACGGTCGATCCGCTCTACGGCGACGTGCTGCGCGCGGCGCTCGCGCCGCTCGGCAAGCGCGTGTCGACGGTCGTGCTGCCGGACGGCGAGGCCTACAAGAACTGGGAAACGCTGAACCTGATCTTCGACGGCCTGCTGACCGAGCGCGCCGACCGCAAGACGACGCTCGTCGCACTCGGCGGCGGCGTGATCGGCGACATGACCGGCTTCGCCGCCGCGTGCTACATGCGCGGCGTGCCGTTCATCCAGGTGCCGACGACGCTGCTGTCGCAAGTCGATTCGTCGGTCGGCGGCAAGACGGGCATCAACCACCCGCTCGGCAAGAACATGATCGGTGCGTTCTACCAGCCGCAGGCCGTGATCGCCGATATCGGCGCGCTGACCACGTTGCCCGATCGCGAGCTGGCGGCCGGCGTGGCCGAGGTCATCAAGACGGGCGCGATCGCCGATGCGGCATTCTTCGACTGGATCGAGGCGAACGTCGAGGCGCTGAACCGCCGCGAGCCGGCCGCGCTCGCGCATGCGGTGAAGCGCTCGTGCGAGATCAAGGCGAGCGTGGTCGCAGCCGACGAACGCGAAGGCGGGCTGCGTGCGATCCTGAATTTCGGCCATACGTTCGGCCATGCGATCGAGGCCGGGCTCGGTTATGGCGAGTGGCTGCACGGCGAAGCGGTCGGCTGCGGGATGGTGATGGCGGGCGACCTGTCGGTGCGGCTCGGCCTGCTCGACGAAGCGTCGCGGCAGCGGCTCGACGCGGTGATCGCCGCCGCACATCTGCCGGTGCGCGGGCCGGCACTCGGCGATGCGCGCTACATGGACCTGATGCGCGTCGACAAGAAGGCTGAAGCCGGAGCGATCAAGTTCATCCTGCTGAAGCGATTCGGCGATACGCTGATCACCCAGGCGCCCGACGAAGCCGTGTTCGCTACGCTGGCGCAGACGACCCGGTAACGGCGCCCCGGATGCCCCGGCGCCCCTGACATGGAGGAGACGTGAGCGAGACATCCAGCAGCAAACCGACCCGAGCCGGCCGCGCATCTGCCGCGGCGCTGGCCGAGCCGCCGACGCTGGCGGCGCTGGAAGCCCATCTCGCTCCGTATGCCGCCCACGCGTCGCAGTCGCGCGGCCGCCGCCATCAGGAAACCCCGCCGGCGGCGCGCACCGAATTCCAGCGTGACCGCGACCGCATCGTTCATTCGACCGCGTTCCGCCGGCTCGAATACAAGACGCAGGTCTTCGTCAATCACGAAGGCGACCTGTTTCGCACCCGCCTCACGCACAGCCTCGAAGTCGCGCAGATCGCGCGTTCGGTCGCGCGCAACCTGCGCCTGAACGAGGATCTCGTCGAAGCGATCTCGCTCGCGCACGATCTCGGTCATACGCCGTTCGGCCATGCCGGGCAGGACGCGCTGAATGCGTGCATGCGCGAGCACGGCGGCTTCGAGCACAACCTGCAGAGCCTGGCGGTGGTCGACGAACTCGAGGAGCACTACGGCGCGTTCAATGGCCTGAACCTGTGCTTCGAGACGCGCGAAGGCATCCTCAAGCACTGTTCGCGCGAGAACGCCCGCAAGCTCGGCGCACTCGGCGAGCGTTTCCTGCAAGGCCGCCAGCCGTCGCTGGAAGCGCAGCTCGCGAACATTGCGGACGAAATCGCGTACAACAACCACGACGTCGACGACGGCCTGCGCTCCGGCCTGATCACGATCGAGCAGCTCGCCGAAGTCGAGCTGTGGCAGCGCCACTACGACGCGGCGCTCGCCGAATTCCCGCATCTCGAAGGCCGCCGCCTCGTGCACGAGACGGTGCGCCGCATCATCAACACGCTGATCGTCGACCTGATCGACGAGACCACGCGCAATCTCGCCCGTGTCGCGCCCGCGTCGCTCGACGACGTGCGCGCCGCGCCGCCGCTCGTCGCGCACAGCGAGCCGGTCGCCGCGCAGGCGGCGGCCCTCAAGCGTTTCCTGTTCAAGAACCTGTATCGCCACTACAAGGTGATGCGCATGGCGAACAAGGCGCAGCGCGTCGTCACCGGGTTGTTCGACGCGTTCATCGACGATCCGCGCCTGCTGCCGCCGCCGTACCAGTCGGACGACGAAGCGCAGCAGCCGCGCCTCGTCGCGCACTACATCGCCGGCATGACCGACCGCTTCGCGCTGAAGGAATACCAGCGCCTGTTCGTCATCAACGACAACTGACTGTCACAAACGATCACTAGACTTCGCCGGTTCAATGGCGACGGGAATGTTGCACACGCTGTTGGTAACGTTTTCACAGGAGAGAGATCGATGAAGAAGAAGCCCGCGGGGACAATGGTTCGCTCGATCGCGCTGGGCGGCGCGCTCATGTTCGGTGTGCAGCATGCGGCGTTCGCCGCGACGGAGATCCAGTTCTGGCATGCGATGGAGTCGGCGCTCGGTGAGCGCGTCAACGAGCTCGCCACGCAGTTCAACGCATCGCAGAGCGACTACAAGATCGTGCCGGTCTTCAAGGGCACGTACGACCAGGCACTCGCGGCGGGCATCGCCGCCTATCGCAGCGGCAACGCGCCGGCGATCCTCCAGGTCTATGAAGTCGGCACCGCGACGATGATGCAGGCGAAGAAGGCTGTCGTGCCGGTCTACGACGTGTTCAAGCAGGCCGGCGTGCCGCTCGACGAAAAGGCGTTCGTACCGACCATCGCGAGCTACTACAGCGACGCGAAGACGGGCCATCTCGTGTCGATGCCGTTCAACAGCTCGACGCCGGTGCTGTACTACAACAAGGACGCGTTCAAGAAGGCCGGGCTCGACCCGAACCAGCCGCCGAAGACGTGGGCCGACGTGCAGGCCGCCGCGGAGAAGCTGCGCAAATCCGGGATGACGTGCGGCTTCACGACCGGCTGGCAGGGCTGGATCCAGCTCGAGAACTACAGCGCGTGGCATGCGCTGCCGTTCGCGAGCCGCAATAACGGCTTCGACGGCGCCGACGCGGCGCTCGAATTCAACAAGCCGCAGCAGGTCGCGCACATCGCGTTCCTGCAACAGATGCAGAAGGACGGCACGTTCACGTACGCGGGCCGCAAGGACGAGGCATCGGCGAAGTTCTACAGCGGCGACTGCGGGATCCTGACGACGTCGTCGGGCGCGCTCGCGAACGTGCAGAAGTTCGCGAAGTTCAGCTACGGCACGGGCATGATGCCGTACGACGCGAACGTGAAGGGCGCGCCGCAGAACGCGATCATCGGCGGCGCGAGCCTGTGGGTGCTGGCCGGCAAGGATCCGGCGACCTACAAGGGCGTCGCGAAGTTCCTCGCATTCCTGGCCTCGCCGCCGATCGCCGCGAAGTGGCACCAGGAAACCGGCTACCTGCCGGTCACGACGGCTGCGTACGAACTCACGCGCCAGCAGGGCTTCTATGCGAAGAACCCGAGCGCGGAAACCGCGATCAAGCAGATGATGAACAAGCCGCCGCTGCCGTATACGAAGGGGCTGCGCCTCGGCAACATGCCGCAGATCCGCACGGTCGTCGACGAAGAGCTGGAGCAAGTCTGGGCGGAGAAGAAGTCGCCGAAGGAGGCGCTCGACTCGGCGGCGTCGCGCGGCGACGAGCTGCTGCGCCGCTTCGAGAAGTCGGGCGGCTGAGCCTGCATCGCGTTCGTGCCGCCGGCCGCTGCATCGCGTATGCGCGCGTGCGGGCCGGCGGCACGGTTCCCTTCCCGTTTCGCCTCCGGACACCCGCGATGCAATCCCGTTCCCGTTTCGGCGCGAGCCTGCTGCCGTACCTGCTGATCGCGCCGCAGCTCGCGATCACCGCCGTGTTCTTCCTGTGGCCGGCCGGCGTCGCGCTGTGGCAGTCGACGCAGATGCAGGACGCGTTCGGCACGTCGAGTGAATTCGTCGGCTTCGCGAACTTCACGCACCTGTTCGCCGACCCGCTGTACCTCGACTCGTTCCGCACGACGCTGGTGTTCAGCTCGCTCGTCACGGTCAGCGGGCTCGTCGTGTCGCTGCTGCTCGCCGCCTGCGCCGACCGCGTGATCCGCGGCGCGCGCGTATACCGCACGCTGCTGATCTGGCCGTATGCGGTCGCGCCGACGATCGCGGCCGTGCTGTGGGCGTTCCTGTTCAACCCGAGCATCGGCCTCGTCACCTATGCGCTCGCGAAGGGTGGCATCGTGTGGAATCACGCGCTGAACGGCGGCCAGGCGATGTTCCTCGTCGTGCTCGCGTCGGTATGGAAGCAGGTGAGCTACAACTTCCTGTTCTTCTACGCAGGACTGCAGGCGATTCCGCGCTCGCTGATCGAGGCGGCGGCGATCGACGGTGCCGGGCCGGTGCGGCGCTTCTTCCACATCGTGCTGCCGCTGCTGTCGCCGACGAGCTTCTTCCTGCTGGTCGTGAACCTCGTCTACGCGTTCTTCGACACCTTCCCGGTGATCGACGCGGCCACCGCCGGCGGCCCCGCGCAGAGCACGAAGACGCTGATCTACAAGATCTTCACGGAAGGCTTCCAGGGGCTCGACATCGGCAGCTCGGGTGCGCAGTCGGTCGTGCTGATGATCATCGTCGTCGGCCTGACGGTGATCCAGTTCCGCTTCGTCGAACGCAGGGTGCAATACGCATGATCGAAAATCGCAAGGGCTTCGACCTGTTCTGCCACGCGGTGCTGATCGCGGGCGTCGTGCTGATCGTGTTCCCCGTGTACGTCGCGTTCTGCGCGGCGACCATGAACGCGCAGGAAGTGTTCACGATCCCGCTGTCGCTGGTGCCGAGCACGCACCTGCTGGAGAACGTCGCCTATATCTGGGGGCACGGCAGCGGCGGCACGACGGCGCCGTTCGGCCGGCTGCTCGTCAACAGCTTCGTGATGGCGCTCGCGATCGCGGTCGGCAAGATCGCGGTGTCGATCCTGTCCGCGTACGCGATCGTCTACTTCCGCTTCCCGTTCCGCAACACGGCGTTCTGGCTGATCTTCATCACGCTGATGCTGCCGGTCGAGGTGCGGATCTTCCCGACCGTGCAGGTCGTGTCGACGCTCCACATGACGAACACCTACGCGGGGCTCTCGCTGCCGCTGATCGCATCGGCGACCGCGACGTTCCTGTTCCGCCAGTTCTTCATGACGCTGCCCGACGAGCTGATGGACGCCGCGCGCATCGACGGCGCGGGGCCGCTGCGCTTCTTCCGGGACGTCGTGCTGCCGCTGTCGAAGACGAGCATCGCGGCGCTGTTCGTGATCACGTTCATCTACGGCTGGAACCAGTATCTGTGGCCGATCCTGATCACGACGGAGGCGTCGCTGTCGACGGCGGTGGTGGGCATCAAGACGATGATCGCGAGCGGCGACGCCGCGACCGAATGGCAATACGTAATGGCGGCGACGCTGCTGGCGATGATTCCGCCGCTCGTCGTCGTGCTGGCGATGCAGCGCTGGTTCGTGCGCGGCCTCGTCGATTCCGAGAAATAACCACGGACGGCAACCGGGAGAAGGACCAAGTATGGCTGCGCTGAGCTTGAAGGGCGTCAGGAAATCCTACGACGGCAAGCAGCACGTGCTGCATGGCATCGACGTGGAGATCGCCGACGGGGAATTCATCGTGCTGGTCGGCCCGTCGGGCTGCGGCAAGTCGACGCTGCTGCGGATGATCGCGGGGCTCGAGACGGTGACGGACGGCGAGATCGCGATCGGCGAGCGCGTGGTCAACGCGCTGGAGCCGAAGGATCGCGACATCGCGATGGTGTTCCAGAACTACGCGCTGTATCCGCACATGACGGTCGCGCAGAACATGGGCTACGGGCTGAAGATCCGCGGCATCGAGCGCGCGACGATCGACGCGCGGGTCGCTGCCGCCGCGAAGATCCTCGAGCTCGAGCCGCTGCTCGCGCGGCGGCCGCGCGAACTGTCGGGCGGCCAGCGGCAGCGCGTCGCGATGGGGCGCGCGATCGTGCGCGAGCCGTCGGTATTCCTGTTCGACGAGCCGCTGTCGAACCTCGACGCGAAGTTGCGCGTGCAGATGCGGCTCGAGATCCAGCGGCTGCATGCGCGGCTCGCGACCACGAGCGTGTACGTGACGCACGACCAGATCGAGGCGATGACGCTCGCGCAGCGCGTGATCGTGATGAACCGCGGCTATGCGGAGCAGATCGGCGCGCCGGTCGACGTGTACGAGAAGCCGGCGACGGTGTTCGTCGCGGGCTTCATCGGCTCGCCGGCGATGAACCTGATGCACGGCCGACTGTCGGAGGATGGCGCGACGTTTACGGTCGCGGGCGGCGGCCCGGCGCTGCCGGTCGCCGGCGCGCCCGGCATCGGCACCGCGATCGCCACCGGGCGTGACTGGGTGCTCGGCGTGCGGCCGGAGCACATGACGCCGCAGCCGGGCGTCGCGCAGGCGACGCTGCCGGTCGACTCGTGCGAGCTGCTCGGCGCGGACAACCTCGCGCACGGCCGCTGGGGCAACCACGACGTCGCGGTGCGGCTGCCGCACGCGGATCGTCCCGCGCGCGGCACGGCGCTGGGTGCCGCGCTGCCCGCGCACCGGCTGCATTTCTTCGATCCCGAGACCGGCAAGCGGGCCGGCTGACCCTGACGAACCCGTTGCGAGGCGCATGATGACTTCCCGAACCGACTGGCCCTATCCGCGCGTCGTCGCCCATCGCGGCGGCGGCACGCTCGCACCGGAGAACACGCTCGCCGCGTTCGACGAGGGCGCGCGGCGCGGTCACCGGATGGTCGAGTTCGACGCGAAGCTGTCCGCCGACGACGTGACGTTCCTCCTGCACGACGACACGGTCGACCGCACGTCGAACGGCCGCGGCCCGGCGGCGGGCATGCGTTATGCGGCGCTGGCCGCGCTCGACGCCGGTGCCTGGTTCGACGCGCGTTTCGCGGGCGAGCGGATGCCGACGCTCAAGGCGGCGGCGGCGCGCTGCGTCGCGCACGGGCTGGCGGCGAACGTCGAGATCAAGCCGTGCCCGGGCCGCGAGCACGACACGGGGCAGCGGGTCGCGGCCGATGCGGCCGCGTACTGGCATGGCGCGGCGGTGCCGCCGCTCTTGTCGTCGTTCTCGTTCGAGGCGCTGCAACAGGCGCGCGCGAGTGCACCGGCGCTGCCGCGCGGGATGCTGTACGAGGCGGTACCGGACGACTGGCACGCGCAGGTCGTCGGTGCGCTCGGCTGCGTATCGTTGCACGCAAGCCACAAGGAGCTCGACGAACCGCTCGTGCGCGCGATCAAGGCGGCCGGGCTGCGGATCCTGGTGTACACGGTCAACGACCTCGCCCGGGCGCGCGAACTCGCGCGCTGGGGCGTCGATGCGATCTGCACGGACCGGATCGACCTGATCGCCGCCGATGCGCTGGACGACATCGCGTAGCGACCGGTCCCGCGCGATGCTGGTGGCGGGAAAACCCTGAGGCAAAAAAACGACGCCCCGGCGGGTTTCCGCCGGGGCGTTTTCCATCGTGGAGACGTTACGTCACGAAAAATCGGCTACAAATTGCAGCAGGATTAACCATTCCCCAAATATTCGACTACGCTTAGAAGCGGTAGCCGATGTTCAGGTACGTGACGATCGGATTGAGCGAGATCTTCGCTTTCGACGTTTCGGTCAGGGTGCCGACCGGCGTCCGGCGGGCCGTCGTGAAGGTCGCGGTGACGCTGATCGGGATGTACGAGATCGACAGGCCGCCGAACCAGTGTTTCGTGAAGTTGTACGTGAAGCCGGCGTTGAACACGGGCGCCCACTGGTTGCTGGTCGTCGCGCTGGTCGGGCCGCCGAGCACGCCGTTCTCGAAGCTGCTGTTCGTGATCTTTGCGCCGGTGAACCACGTATATGTCGCGCCGACGCCGACATACGGACGGAACTTCGCGTTGGCGTCGTTGAAGTGGTAGCGCAGCAATACGGCGGGGCTCCACTGGTACGCACGGCCGAGTACGCCGAAGTTTTCGAACCGACCCTTGCCGGTAATGTCGAACTTCGGCGGTATCCCCATCACGAGCTCGGTGGAGATATGGTCGGTGACGAAGTAGCCCGCTGCGAGACCGAGCGTATCGGCGTCGTTGATGCCGGCGCCGGTGTTGGGAATCGATTGGTTGATGGGCGTGCCGCCGACGCCGTAGACGAACAGCGGGTCGCTGCTGTCCTGCGGCGAAAAGTGCAGCCAGCCGGTGCTGACGTAGAAATCACCTGCGGATTGTGCGTGTGCCGTACCGCCCGCGAATGCGAGCGCCACGGCCCCCGTAATGGCCAGTTTTCGTTTCATTGTGTCTCCTCCGATCAAAGGCGTGCTCATTATGACGACTGCGTTTAAAACCAAACAAGCTCGCAAGTTAGAGCTTTCTCCCTAGGATTCGCACGACCGTACGCTTCCGCGCCCCGCCAGGACAGGCATTCTACGCAGGTGCGCATTTTCGGACCTTCGGGTATTTCCTAACGCGTTCAAACGGACATTCAGCATGGCACGGTTAGCACGACTCTACGTTCCCGACCAGCCGCAGCACGTGATACTGCGCGGCCTGGATCAGCAACCCGCGTTTGTCGACGACCAGGACTACGAACTCTTCATCGATTGTCTGAAGGCCGCGGCACGCGATCACCATCTTTCGGTGCATGCCTACGTGCTGCTGCCGCGTCAGGTGCAGCTCCTCGTGACGCCGAGCGACGAGGCGAGCCTGCCGAAGGCGATGCAGGCGGTGGGCCGCCGCTACGTCGCGCATTTCAACCGGCGCTATTCGCGGCGCGGCACCCTGTGGGAAGGCCGCTATCGCGCGACCGTGATCGAAGGCGAGCGCTATTTCCTGCTCGCGAGCCGCGTGGTCGAGATGAGCCCGGTGCGCGCGCAGCTGGTCGCGACGCCCGACGCCTATCGCTGGTCGAGCTACCGGCACCACGTCGGGCTCACCGTCGACAGCCTGATCACCGACCATCCGCTCTACTGGGCGCTCGGCAACACGCCGTTCGACCGTCAGCGCGCGTACAAGGAGCTGTGCGAGCAGCCGCTCGACGAGCGGCAGGCCGATCAGCTCCAGCAGGCGACACTCAAGGGCTGGGTGCTCGGCGGCGAGAACTACCGCGAGTGGGCGGCGCGCACGGCGAACCGCCGCGTGTCGCCGCTGCCGCGCGGACGCCCCAGAAAGGTGCGTGAAAACACGCCGCCGATCCAGCAGTAACGCGGGAAAGGCGGATCACGAGGCGGCACCGCGGGTGCCGCTTCTTTTTGCACCAAAATGATACGGCCCCAATAAAACAGCACCAGATCCGAGCATCTGTTTAAATGGGGTTCGATCAAGCGGTTTTTGTTGCTATTCCTTTGATTCGTCGCGTATATTCCGAATTCCGGTGGCCCGGGTGAAGCTCGCCCAACCACTGTCGGCCGTGCCGTCTCCCGTCGGGAGCGGGATCGACGGCAACAAAAAATGGTTCAACGGCCCTCGAGGCCCCTTTACGACGGTGTCCCCATGAACGACCACCAGCAGCCGCTCGCCGCGGTGCCCGCCGCACAAGGTCTGTACGACCCGCAAAACGAACACGACGCCTGCGGCGTCGGCTTCGTCGCTCACATCAAGGGCAAGAAGAGCCACGAGATCATTCAGCAGGGTCTGAAGATCCTCGAGAACCTCGATCACCGCGGTGCGGTCGGTGCCGATCCGCTGATGGGCGACGGCGCCGGCATCCTGATCCAGATTCCGGACGCGTTCTATCGCGAGGAAATGTCGAAGCAGGGCGTGACGCTGCCGCCGGCCGGCGAATATGGGGTCGGCATGATCTTCCTGCCGAAGGAAAATGCATCGCGTCTCGCGTGCGAGCAGGAGCTCGAGCGGACGGTGCGGGCAGAAGGGCAGGTCGTGCTCGGCTGGCGCGACGTGCCGGTCGACCATACGATGCCGATCTCGCCGACGGTCAAGGCGAGCGAGCCGCTGATCCGCCAGATCTTCATCGGCCGCGGCAAGGACATCATGGTGACGGACGCGCTCGAGCGGAAGCTGTACGTGATCCGCAAGACCGCGAGCCACCGCATCCAGGCGCTGAAGCTCAAGCACGGCAAGGAATACTTCGTGCCGTCGATGTCGGCGCGCACGATCGTCTACAAGGGGCTGCTGCTGGCGGGCCAGGTCGGCGTGTACTACCGCGACCTGCAGGACGCGCGCGTCGTGTCGGCGCTCGCGCTCGTGCACCAGCGCTTCTCGACCAACACGTTCCCGGCCTGGGAGCTGGCGCACCCGTACCGGATGATCGCGCACAACGGCGAGATCAACACCGTGAAGGGCAACGTGAACTGGCTGAACGCGCGTACCGGCGCGATCGCGTCGCACGTGCTCGGCGACGACCTGCCGAAGCTGTGGCCGCTGATCTACCCGGGCCAATCGGACACCGCATCGTTCGACAACTGTCTCGAACTGCTGGTGATGGCCGGCTACCCGCTCGTGCACGCGGTGATGATGATGATCCCGGAAGCCTGGGAACAGCACACGCTGATGGACGAGAACCGCCGCGCGTTCTACGAATACCACGCCGCGATGATGGAGCCGTGGGACGGCCCCGCCGCGATCGCGTTTACCGACGGCCGCCAGATCGGCGCGACGCTCGACCGTAACGGCCTGCGCCCGGCGCGCTACATCGTGACCGACGACGACCTCGTCATCATGGCGTCGGAAGCCGGCACGCTGCAGATCCCCGAATCGAAGATCGTCAAGAAGTGGCGCCTGCAGCCGGGCAAGATGTTCCTGATCGACATGGAACACGGCCGCATCATCGACGACAAGGAGCTCAAGGACAACCTCGCGAACGCGAAGCCGTACAAGAGCTGGATCGACGCCGTGCGCATCAAGCTCGACGAGATCGAGCCGAAGGCCGAGGACGTCGCGGCCGGCCGCACGCAGGGCGCCGCGCTGCTCGACCGCCAGCAGGCGTTCGGCTATACGCAGGAAGACCTGAAGTTCCTGATGGCGCCGATGGCGCAGCAGGGCGAAGAGGCCGTCGGTTCGATGGGCAACGACTCGCCGCTCGCGGTGATGTCGAACAAGAACAAGACGCTCTATCACTACTTCAAGCAGCTGTTCGCGCAGGTCACGAACCCGCCGATCGACCCGATCCGCGAGAACATGGTGATGTCGCTCGTGTCGTTCATCGGCCCGAAGCCGAACCTGCTCGACACGAACAACATCAACCCGCCGATGCGTCTCGAAGTGTCGCAGCCGGTGCTCGACTTCAAGGACATCGCGAAGATCCGCGCGATCGACCAGTACACGGGCGGCAAGTTCAGCGCGTACGAACTGAACATCTGCTACCCGGTCGCGTGGGGCAAGGAAGGCATCGAGGCGCGCCTCGCGTCGCTGTGCGCGGAAGCCGTCGACGCGGTCAAGTCGGGCTACAACATGCTGATCGTGTCGGACCGCAAGACGGACGCCGAGCACGTCGCGATCCCGGCGCTGCTCGCCACGTCGGCGATCCACTCGCATCTCGTCCAGCAAGGGCTGCGCACGAGCACGGGCCTCGTCGTCGAGACGGGCTCCGCACGCGAGACGCACCACTTCGCGCTGCTCGCGGGCTACGGCGCGGAAGCCGTGCACCCGTACCTCGCGATGGAAACGCTCGCGAAGATGGCCGAAGGCCTGTCGGGCGACCTGTCGCCGGAGAAGGCCGTCTACAACTTCACGAAGGCGGTCGGCAAGGGCCTGCAGAAGGTGATGTCGAAGATGGGCATCTCGACGTACATGTCGTACACGGGCGCGCAGATCTTCGAAGCGCTCGGCCTGTCGAGCGACCTCGTCGAGAAGTACTTCAAGGGCACGGCCTCGAAGGTCGGCGGTATCGGCCTGTTCGAAGTCGCGGAAGAAGCGATCCGCCTGCACCGCGATGCGTTCGGCGACAACCCGGTCCTGCGCGACATGCTCGACGCGGGTGGCGAATACGCGTATCGCGTGCGCGGCGAAGACCACATGTGGACGCCGGACTCGATCGCGAAGCTCCAGCACGCGACGCGCAGCAACTCGTACCAGACGTACAAGGAATACGCGCACCTGATCAACGACCAGACCAAGCGTCACATGACGTTCCGCGGCCTGTTCGAGTTCAAGGTCGAGCCGACCAAGGCGATCCCGATCGAAAACGTCGAACCGGCGAAGGACATCGTGAAGCGCTTCGCGACGGGCGCGATGTCGCTCGGTTCGATCAGCACGGAAGCGCACGCGACGCTCGCGATCGCGATGAACCGGATCGGCGGCAAGTCGAACACCGGCGAAGGCGGCGAGGACGAGAAGCGCTACCGCAACGAACTGCGCGGCATTCCGATCAAGTCGGGCGAGACGCTGAAGTCGGTGATCGGCGACGAGATCGTCAGCGACATTCCGCTGAAGGATGGCGATTCGCTCCGCTCGAAGATCAAGCAGGTCGCGTCGGGCCGCTTCGGCGTCACCGCCGAGTACCTGGCATCGGCCGACCAGATCCAGATCAAGATGGCGCAGGGCGCGAAGCCGGGCGAAGGCGGCCAGCTGCCGGGCCACAAGGTGTCCGAATACATCGGCAAGCTGCGTTACTCGGTGCCGGGCGTCGGCCTGATCTCGCCGCCGCCGCACCACGACATCTACTCGATCGAGGATCTGGCGCAGCTGATCCACGACCTGAAGAACGTGAACCCGAGCTCGAGCATCTCGGTGAAGCTGGTGTCGGAAGTCGGCGTCGGCACGGTCGCGGCCGGTGTCGCGAAGGCGAAGGCCGACCACGTCGTGATCGCCGGTCATGACGGCGGCACGGGCGCGTCGCCGCTGTCGTCGGTCAAGCATGCGGGCACGCCGTGGGAACTCGGCCTCGCCGAAACGCAGCAGACGCTGGTGCTGAACCGCCTGCGCGGCCGCATCCGCGTGCAGGCCGACGGCCAGATGAAGACGGGCCGCGACGTCGTGATCGGCGCACTGCTCGGCGCGGACGAATTCGGCTTCGCGACGGCACCGCTCGTCGTCGAAGGCTGCATCATGATGCGCAAGTGCCACCTGAACACGTGCCCGGTCGGCGTCGCGACGCAGGATCCGGTGCTGCGTGCGAAGTTCAAGGGCCAGCCCGAGCACGTCGTGAACTACTTCTTCTTCGTCGCCGAGGAAGTGCGCGAGATCATGGCGCAGCTCGGCGTCGCGAAGTTCGACGACCTGATCGGCCGTGCCGACCTGCTCGATACGCGCAAGGGCATCGAGCACTGGAAGGCGAAGGGCCTCGACTTCTCGCGCGTGTTCTACCAGCCGGAAGAGTGCGAGGACGTCGCGCCGCGTCACGTCGACGTGCAGGATCACGGCCTCGAGCGCGCGCTCGACCACGTGCTGATCGAGAAGGCGAAGGCCGCGATCGAGAACGGCGAGCATGTGTCGTTCATCCAGCCGGTGCGCAACGTGAACCGGACGGTCGGCGCGATGCTGTCGGGCGTGATCGCGAAGAAGCACGGCCACGAAGGCCTGGCCGACGACGCGGTGCACATCCAGCTGAAGGGCACGGCCGGCCAGAGCTTCGGCGCGTTCCTCGCGAAGGGCGTGACGCTCGACCTCGTCGGCGACGGCAACGACTACGTCGGCAAGGGCCTGTCGGGCGGCCGGATCATCATCCGTCCGACCAACGACTTCCGCGGCAAGTCCGAGGAAAACATCATCTGCGGCAACACGGTGATGTACGGCGCGATCGAAGGCGAATCGTTCTTCCGCGGCGTCGCGGGCGAACGCTTCTGCGTGCGTAACTCGGGCGCGACGGCGGTCGTCGAAGGCACGGGCGACCACGGTTGCGAATACATGACGGGCGGCACGGTCGTCGTGCTCGGCGAAACCGGGCGCAACTTCGCGGCCGGCATGTCGGGCGGTCTCGCGTACATCTACGATCCGGAAGGCACGTTCGCGGCGAAGTGCAACAAGTCGATGGTCGCGCTCGAGCCGGTGCTGCAGCAGGCCGAGCAGGAGCGCACGGTCGACCGCGCGCTCTGGCATGCGGGCACGACGGACGAAGCGCTGCTCAAGGGGCTCGTCGAGCGTCATTTCCAGTTCACGGGTTCGCCGCGCGCGAAGTCGCTGCTGGAAAACTGGGACGCGGCGCGCCGCCAGTTCGTGAAGGTGTTCCCGCACGAATACAAGCGCGCGCTGGGCGAGATCGGTGCGAAGAAGGCGGCGAAGGAAGTGCTGGCCGCCTGAGCGACGAACGACATAGCGAATGCCGCGCGCGCCTGACGGCCGCGCGCGGCTCCCCCACCCGATACACCGAACAGAAGAGCACCTTATGGGCAAGGCAACCGGTTTTCTGGAGTTCGAACGCCGCCACGAGGCGTACGAAGCACCGCTCACGCGCGTGAAGCACTACAAGGAATTCGTCGCGGCGCTGACCGACGCGGACGCGAAGGTCCAGGGCGCACGCTGCATGGACTGTGGCATCCCGTTCTGCAACAACGGCTGCCCGGTCAACAACATCATTCCGGACTTCAACGATCTCGTTTACCGCCAGGACTGGCAGCAGGCGATCGAAGTCCTGCATTCGACCAACAACTTCCCCGAGTTCACGGGCCGCATCTGCCCGGCGCCGTGCGAGGCAGCCTGCACGCTCGGGATCAACAACGATCCGGTCGGCATCAAGTCGATCGAGCACGCGATCATCGACAAGGCCTGGGCGGAAGGCTGGGTGAAGCCGCTGCCGGCCGAACACAAGACCGGCAAGAAAGTCGCGGTCGTCGGTTCTGGCCCCGCGGGCCTCGCCGCTGCGCAGCAGCTCGCGCGTGCCGGCCACGACGTGACGGTGTTCGAGAAGAACGATCGCGTCGGCGGCCTGCTGCGTTACGGGATCCCCGACTTCAAGCTCGAGAAGTGGCTGATCGATCGCCGCATGCGCCAGATGGAAGCGGAAGGCGTGACGTTCCGCACCAGCGTGTTCATCGGCAAGGATCCGCTGCCCGAGTCGATCGGCAGCCTCGCGAAGGAAACCATTTCGCCGGACACGCTGAAGGAGGAATTCGACGCGGTCGTGATCGCGGGCGGTTCGGAAACGCCGCGCGACCTGCCGGTGCCGGGCCGCGAACTCGCGGGCGTGCATTTCGCGATGGACTTCCTGCCGCAGCAGAACCGCGTGAACGCGGGCGACAAGCTCGCCGACCAGCTGCTCGCGAAGGGCAAGCACGTGATCGTGATCGGCGGCGGCGATACGGGTTCGGACTGCGTCGGCACGTCGAACCGTCACGGCGCGAAGCAGGTCACGCAGTTCGAGCTGCTGCCGCAGCCGCCGGAAGAGGAAAACAAGCCGCTCGTGTGGCCGTACTGGCCGATCAAGCTGCGCACGTCGTCGTCGCACGAGGAAGGCTGCGAGCGTGACTGGGCGGTCGCGACCAAGCGTCTCGAAGGCAAGAACGGCAAGGTCGAGAAGCTGATCGCGGTGCGCGTCGAGTGGAAGGACGGCAAGATGCAGGAAGTGCCGGGCTCCGAGTTCGAGATGAAGGCCGACCTGGTGCTGCTCGCGATGGGCTTCACGCAGCCGGCAGCCACCGTGCTCGAGGCGTTCGGCGTCGCGAAGGACGCACGCGGCAACGCGCGTGCGGCGACCGAAGGCGATCGTTCGTACTACACGTCGGTCGACAAGGTGTTTGCGGCAGGCGACATGCGTCGCGGCCAGTCGCTCGTCGTGTGGGCGATCCGCGAAGGCCGCCAGTGCGCGCGCTCGGTCGACGCGTACCTGATGGGGCATTCGGAACTGCCGCGCTGAGTATCATCGCGAGCGGGTTTCGATGAAGGCTGGGCGTCCGAGAGGGCGCCCGGTTTTTTTGTTGTGTAGCAGCCGTTGACGATCGTGTGCCCATCATGCTCCATCATCGCGTCGCGACGGGGCCTGCCGCATGGCGACAAACATTGTCAGGACGGTTTGGAGTATGTCAACGAGCGTCGTTCGATGCCCCCATGTCGATTTGTCCGTCCAATCGGTCGCGCGATAGAGCCAAAGCGCCGTTTTTTTCGAACGTGCCGAGTGCTTTATGTTCCGATGTGCGATCAATTGCCAGGAGATGGGGGGGCGTGCGGTGATTCCTTGACCCGCCAATAGCTTGCAAGTTGTTCGTTGCAATCGATCATCGCGATGTACTTTGTTCCGTCGACGAGCAGAGGGAATTCCCAGACCCCGAGTTTCCATGCGTGATATCGCGGGGCACCATCGAATTGGATGCGATTGGACTGCACCCCTTGGTCTTCGATGTATGCGAGGATCTTTCCGCGGAGTACCTCGATGGATGCATCGGGGCAACTGCCTTCCGTCCTCTCGTACCGAGAAAACGCCACGACGACGAACAGCAATACGAACGTGCCAATGGCGGCGGCGATAATCCAGAGGATCCAACGCATCACGAAGCACAAGACTGTCGAAAGCATGATCGGATTCGGCGTGTGTTTGGTTGTCGAGATTGCGCGCGCGACAGGAATTCTCGATCCTAGAAGCGGCCGGGGCGCATCAAGCCGCCAAATGATGGCCTATGAACGGCCTCCGGGGGGCGCATTTCGGCATTTCGCACGGGTCTTTGGCCAGAAAATGAGATATTCTTTTCGCCGGTGAAGATTATCTGATAGTCCGTATGCCCTAGCACCGAACCGAGTTTCGCCAGAAACGTGGTGGCTGCCTCTTGAAGAAATGGTCGATTTGATGGATCGGCATCAAACCTGTCTGGATTGAGTGTGTAATACCCGTTGAATCGATATGTGTTGTCGGCGAGTAGTTCCAATGTTCCGTGAACTCGGCCGGATATTCGTCCCAAGACGGTTGCGCTCCACAGATCCTGAGTTCCATGGTTGAAGATGTTGGTGCTGAATCCGCTGTCGATTGGATAAATGCCAGGGCCATATCCTTGGTTTTCGATGGCTCGCGATATTTCTCCGAAATCGCTAACATTCATTTTTAAGTTTAGAGATTCGATGTTGATGGATCGTTGGACTCCGTTTCCGTGTATCCAGTGATTGACTGCCTCTATGAACATCAGTGGGTTGCCATAAAAATCGAATTTCGATGTGGGCAGGGCTTTGTCCAGTTGGCCGACGTAGATGCCAAATAATGCGGAAATGTTTGCATAATGCCCGGGTGCGAAATTAAACCCATATTGGTTGGCGCCGGGCAAATACTTGTAGCCGCCTATGGCCAGCCATGGCGTGAATCCGCCGACCAGCACAAGCTGATTGCGCCAGAAGTTTGTGTCGTTGCGTCCGATTGCCGGCAAATACCTGAAGAACATTTCGGTCGCGCGAACCATGTTGCCCGTGTTCGCAAAAAAGGAGCATGTAGTTGGACGCGCAATATTGATTGAAGCAGACCGATGGGGGTGGTATTCCTGCCCCGATATTGGCGCCGGGTATTTCGTTCGAGTTGATTTTGAAATCGCCAAAGTTGAAATCAGGCGGTCGTGGTGCGGTAACCGAAATCGGTGGCAGGACATTTGATTGCGCCGCGCTCGTTGTATGTTTCAGCAAGGTTCCGAGCGGTAGCGCGGTCGAAGCAATCAGGAAGCGGCGCCTGTTCTGGTGTTGCCGTTTGTTGTCGCCATTCATGACATTTTCAGATGCCAGCGTGTCGTGCTTGAGCATTTCACACCCCGTTTGGTTGTCTTTCGGTAATTGATTCGTATTGCGAAAGACACAGCGTTTGCCTTTTTGGATTGTTCTGCAAGAATTTTGTATGGTTCTTATCCGCGCGCCAGCCTCGAGCGGAACCCCCTTGTGAGCCGAGCGTGAGGCGCGGCAACGTCCAATCGAAGCAGTTCCGCGAGACATGTCCTCCTCGTTCGGCGGTTCGAACAACGTTTCCAAACGTCAAAGTTCATTGCGCAGAATATGGTTCTGCGTGTGGCGAGTCGCATAATCTTGAAGCGTTGGCAGTCCGGCCAGCGTCGCGCCACAGTCCTTTCGTTTTGTAAGATTTCTTGCGAATTGTCATATCATGTCGTCCTTCCGGCGCGCCACGCGCAGCCGACCATGATCGACCCCATTTGAAAGGACTCTGGATGGAAGCACTCGTGCATGGGCTGATCGACGCCGTCAACGGCGTGCTGTGGAACTACGTGCTGATCGCGCTGCTGCTCGGCGCCGGCGCGTGGTTCACGTTGCGGTTCCGGATGATCCAGCTGAAGGCGCTGTTCCTCAGCATGAAACTGGTCGGCGGCAAGGGCGAGCCGGGCAGCATCTCGTCGTTCCAGGCGTTCGCGACCGGGCTCGCGAGCCGCGTGGGCACCGGCAACATCGCCGGTGTCGCGGTCGCGCTGACGGTCGGCGGGCCGGGCGCGATCTTCTGGATGTGGATGACGGCGCTTGTCGGGATGTCGTCGGCGTTCGTCGAGGCGACGCTCGCACAGATCTTCAAGGTGTCGCATCCGGACGGCAGCTATCGCGGCGGCCCCGCGTACTACATCCAGACGGGCCTGCGCTCGCGCGGCTTCGGCGTGCTGTTCTCGCTGTCGCTGATCCTCGCGTTCGGTTTCGTGTTCAACGCGGTGCAGGCCAATGCGATCGCCGACGCGTTCCATACGTCGTTCGGCTGGAGCCGCGAGACGGTCGGCCTCGGCCTCGTGCTGCTCACCGCGCCGCTCATCTTCGGCGGGATTCGCCGCATCGCGTCGGTCGCGCAGGTGATCGTGCCGGTGATGGCGATCGGCTACCTCGCGCTGGCGGTCTACGCGGTCGCGACCCACATCGCGATGGTGCCGGCCGTGATCGCGCTGATCGTGAAGAGCGCGTTCGGGCTCGAGCAGGCGGCGGGCGGCCTGACCGGCTATGCGGTCAGCCAGGCGGTCGCGATGGGCGTGAAGCGCGGGCTGTTCTCGAACGAGGCCGGCATGGGCAGCGCGCCGAACGCGGCCGCGACCGCGAGCGTGCGGCATCCGATCGTGCAGGGGCTGATCCAGATGCTCGGCGTGTTCGTCGACACGATCGTGATCTGCAGCGCGACCGCGTTCGTGATCCTGCTGTCGGGCCAGTACGAACTCGGCACCGGCATGGAAGGCGCGGCGCTCACGCAGCGCGCGATCGCGAGCCACGTCGGCGGCTGGGGCGGCATCTACATGGCCGTCGCGATCTTCTTCTTCGCGTACTCGTCGGTGATCGGCAATTACGCATACGCGGAAGGCAACGTCGATTTCATCACGAAGCGGCGCGGCGTGCTGCCGCTGTTCCGCATCGCGGTGCTCGGGATGGTGATGTTCGGCAGCGTCGGGCAACTGCCGCTCGTGTGGGCGATGGCCGATACGAGCATGGGGCTGATGGCGATCATCAACCTGGTTGCGATCCTCGCGCTCGGCAAGTATGCGCATGCCGCGTGGCGCGACTATCGCCGCCAGCGCGCGCAGGGCATTGCCGATCCGGTGTTCACGCGCAACACGATTCCCGAGCTCGCGCGCGTGCTGCCGGCCGACGTGTGGGGCGAGCACGGCCCGCTGCCGCAGCGTCCGGTGTCGGCCGATGCGGTGGCCGAAGCGCGCGTGGCGGTGCGCGAGTCGTGAACGGCGACCGGCTTCGTGCGTTCGTCGCGCTGATGCCCGACACGGCATCGCGCGACGCGCTGCATGCGCTGCCGGTCACCCGCGGCGCGCGGCGCACGTTGCCCGCGCAACTGCACGTGACGCTCGCGTTCATCGGCGCGATCGAACGCGCGCGTTGCGACGCGCTGGCCGCGCGCCTGCCGGCGCTCGCGGCCGCGCATGCGCTGCCGTTGCAGCCGGTCGAGCGGATCGCGTGGTGGCCGAGCCTGCCGCGCGCGAGGCTGATCGTCGCGGAACTCGCGCCCGATCCTGCCTGTACGGCGCTGAATGCCGAGTTGTCCTCGCTGCTGCGCGAACTGGGCGTGCCGGCCGACCGCCGGCCGTTCCGGCCGCACGTCACGCTCGCGCGGCTGCCGCGCGACGCGGACGGGCAGCCTGCGCACGGCGGCGCGACCGGGCGGCCGTGCGCGCTGCGTTTCGCCGCGCTGACGCTATTCGAAAGCCGGCTGTCGCACGACGGCGTGTCGCATGTGCCGATCGTGTCGGTGCCGGTCGGGCAGGTGTAGCGGGAAGGCCGGCGGGACGAGGAAGAGAAGAAGGCCGGCGCGGTATGCGCCGGCCTTCTTCCTGTTTCGGTTACGCGGCGACCTTGTCGCTGTCGTTCACGCGTTCGACGTTGATCGTGCCGACGTGGAACGCGGCCAGCGACTCGCGGTGCGCGATGCTGACGATCGCGGCCTTCGGCAGCCGTTCGGCGAACAGGTGATAGAGCCGCGCTTCGTTGTCGGCGTCGAGCGCGCTCGTCGCTTCGTCGAGGAACAGGAAGTCCGGCTTGTGCAGCAGCACGCGCGCGCCGGCGAGACGTTGCTGTTCGCCCGGCGACAGCACGCGCGTCCAGTGGCCGGTCTCGCCGAGGCGCTCGACGTAGTCTTCGAGGCGGCACGCGCGCAGCGCGTCGCGGCACGCGTCGTCGGCGAACGTGTCGGGCGCGGCCGGATACGTGAGCGCTGCTTTCAGCGTGCCGATCGGCAGGTAACTTGTCTGCGGCACGAACATCATCCGCGCGCCGACCGGCGCGTCGATCGCGCCGTCGCCGAACGGCCAGAGGCCCGCGAGCGCGCGCATGAACGTGCTCTTGCCGGAACCCGACTTGCCGATCACGAGCCAGCGCGAGCCGGGTTCGATCGTCACGTTGCCGATGTTCGCGAGCGCGTTGCCGTTCGGCAGCGCGAGCTTCAGCGACGACGTCGACAGCTTCGCGGCATCGACGTAGTGCAGGTTGATGCCGCCGTGCTCGGTCGCGGGCGACAGGCTTTCCTTCAGGTGCGACGTGCCCATCACGCGCTTGAATTCACGCAGACGGTTGACGGTGGCGCGCCATTCGACGAGGGTCGAGTAACTGTTGATGAACCACGAGAACGAATCGCTGACGGTGCCGAACGCGGACGAGATCTGCATCAGCACGCCGAACGAGAACGCGCCGGCGAAATAGCGCGGCGCCGCGACGACGAGCGGGAAGATGATCGCGATCTGCCCGTAGAAGCTCAGCACGAACGTGAGGCGCTTCGTGTACTTCATCACGCGCCACCAGTTGTCGCGAATGCGCGTGAACAGGCTCTGCGCGTTGGCGGTCTCGGTTTTCTCGCCGTCGTAGAACGCGATCTGCTCGGCGTTCTCGCGCACGCGGATCAGCCCGAAGCGGAAGTCGGCCTCGACGCGCTGCTGCTGGTAGTTGATCGACACGAGCGGGTGACCGACCTTCTGGATGATCAGCGAGCCGACCACCGCGTACAGCGCGGCCGCCCACACCATGTAGCCGGGGATCGTGATCGGCGTCGCGCCGAGCGCGAGCGTCAGCGCGCCGGCAAGCGACCACAGGATCGTGATGAACGACACGAGCGTGACGACCGTCGACAGCAGGTCGAGCGACAGCGCGAGCGTCGTCGTCGCGAACGACTGGAGGTCGTCGGTGATCCGCTGGTCGGGGTTGTCGGCGAGGCGGTCGCGTTCGATCCGGTAGAACGCGCGATCGCCGAGCCATTGGCCGAGAAACCGGTCGGTCAGCCACTGGCGCCAGCGGAACCCGAGCATCTGGCGCAGGTAGCGGCCGTACACCGCAAGGATGATGAAGCCGAACGCGAGCGCGGAGAACTGCATCAGCAGGTTCGGGAAATCGTGGACGTCCTTCGACTGCAGCGCGTTGTAGAACTGCGCGTTCCACTTGTTCAGCTTGACGTTGATCCAGACCACGCAGAGGTTGATCGCGATGATCGTGACCAGCAGCCCCCACGCGACTTTCCATTCGGACGACACCCAGTAGGGCTTGATGAGGCTCCATGCGGATACCGGGCGCTCGTCCTGCGGCGCGTCGGAGGCGGAGCGGACGGGATCGATCGATTGGGTCATGTGCTTCCTGATGAGTAGCCGGCGCGCGGGCCGGGCGGGGCCGGACGCGCGCCGCGATACGGCATGCCGGGACGAGGTGCCGACTGACGGCGGGCGTCCGGATGGTGGCCCGCGCGTCTTAAACGGCACTTAAGGCCGGCGGTGACGCGGCAACCGACCGCTCGCGCGGCCGGCCTGCGGGCATTGTGCCAGAGCGGCGCGGCGCGACGGCGAATTTGCCGCAAGGGGACAGTTTGCGGCGCTTTCCGCTTTTATGGTCTAATGGCCGACGACGAAACAGGGGTGCTTCGAGCGCGGCCGACGGACAGTTCCGGGCAACGCGGCGAGGCTGAGAAAGACCCTTCGCACCCGATCCGGGTAATACCGGCGAGGGAAGTTTCTGATCCCGCCGGGCCGCGCTGGCCGCCATCCCACATGGTCAGCGCCCGAGTCCCGCCCGGCCGGCCTTTGCTGCCGGTTTCGTCCTTTTGGGTACGCGCGTCGCGCGTTACGGAAGGAATGATGACCGCTCAATCTTCAGTCTTTTGCGCTGTTCCCGATCCGCTGTCGCGTGCGTCTGCACGGGACCGTGTGCGCGCGTCGACGTCCGTCGCATGCGCCCGCCTGGTTCGCGGGGAGGGGGCGCGATGAACCTCCATGCTTCCCGGCCGGATTTCGCGGTACTCGGCGGCGGCCTCGTCGGCCGCCTGATCGCGTGGCGGCTCGCGGGCGACGGGCATCGCGTCGCACTGTACGAACGCGGCGGCCCGGACGGCGAGCAGTCGGCCGCGTGGGTCGCGGCCGCGATGCTCGCGCCGCTCGCCGAGGCGGCGAGTGCCGAGCTGCTGATCACCGAGCTCGGCGCCGCATCGCTCGCGCGCTGGCCGCAATGGCTCGCGGAACTGCCCGAACCGGTGTTCTTCCAGCAGCACGGCACGCTCGTCGTCTGGCATCACGCGGATCGTGCCGAGGCGCCGTTGTTCGAGCGGCGCGTGCGCGCGAACGCGCCGGCCGAGCTGTTCGACGGCGGCTTCGTCGCGCTGGCCGGTGGCCAGGTCGACGCGGCCGAGCCCGCGCTCGCGGGCCGCTTCGCGCGCGGCCTGATGCTGCCGCGCGAAGGGCAACTCGACAACCGGCAGGCGCTGCGCGCGCTCGCGGCGGGCCTCGCGCAACGCGGCGTCGAGCTGCACTGGCACGCGACGATCGACGACGCGAACCGGCCCGACGCGCATTTCACGATCGATTGCCGCGGGCTCGGCGCGAAATCCGCGCTGCCCGCGCTGCGCGGCATCCGCGGCGAGGTCGCGCGCGTGCATGCGCCCGGCATCGGGCTCACGCGGCCCGTGCGGCTGCTGCATCCGCGCTATCCGCTGTACATCGCGCCGAAACAGGACGACCTGTACGTGATCGGCGCAACCGAGGTGGAGGGCGAGGACATGTCGCCCGTCAGCGTGCGCTCGGCGCTCGAACTGCTGAGCGCGGCGTTCTCCGTGCATCCGGCATTCGGCGAGGCGCGCATCCTCGAACTCAACGCGCAGTGCCGCCCGACGCTGCCCGACCATCGCCCGGCGGTGATCTGGGACGGCGCGACGACGCTCGCCGTCAACGGCCTGTACCGGCACGGCTTCATGATCGCGCCGGAAGTCGCGCATGCGGCGGTCGCGTTCGCGCACGCCGCGCTCGGCGGCACGTTCGCCGATGCCGACGCGTTCGCCGCGTGGCGCGATGCCGCGCGCTGGCCGACGCTCCTTCATCACCGCGACGACGCGCGCCAGCCGGCCTGATGCGCGCCGCCGACCGAATTCGATCAAGCCTCATGGATATCCAGATCAACCAACAGACGCTGACGCTGCCCGACGGCGCGACGGTGGCCGACGCGCTCGCCGCGTACGGCGCGCGTCCGCCGTACGCGGTCGCGCTGAACGGCAATTTCGTCGCGCGCACGCAGCATGCGGCGCGCGCGCTCGCGACGGGCGACAAGCTCGACGTGGTGCACCCCGTCGCGGGCGGCTGAGCGCCGCCGGTTCGCCCCCGCTCTTCCAGGAAAACGACATGACGTCCCTCACTTCCGCCGACGCGCTGACGCTGTACGGCGAAACCTTCGCAAGCCGCGTGCTGCTCGGCACGTCGCGCTATCCGTCGCTGCAGTCGCTGTCCGACTCGATCGCCGCGTCGCGCCCCGGGATGGTGACGGTCGCGCTGCGCCGCCAGATGACCGGCGGCACCGCCGAGGCCGGCTTTTTCGACCTGCTCAAGCGTCACGCGGTGCCGCTGCTGCCGAACACGGCCGGCTGCCAGACCGTCGCCGAGGCGGTGACGACCGCGCACATGGCGCGCGAGGTGTTCGACACCGACTGGATCAAGCTCGAGCTGATCGGCGACGACTACACGCTGCAGCCCGACCCGGTCGGGCTGATCGAGGCGGCCGCGCAACTGGTCAAGGACGGCTTCAAGGTGCTGCCTTACTGCACCGAGGATCTCGTGATCGGCCGGCGCCTGCTCGACGTCGGTTGCGAGGCGCTGATGCCGTGGGGCGCGCCGATCGGCACCGGCAAGGGCGTCGTGAACCCGTACGGGCTGCGCGTGTTGCGCGAGCGGCTGCCGGACGTGCCGCTGATCGTCGACGCGGGGCTCGGGGTGCCGTCGCACGCGTGCCAGGTGATGGAGTGGGGTTTCGACGGCGTGCTGCTGAACACGGCCGTGTCGCAGGCCACGCACCCGGAGATCATGGCGCGCGCGTTCGCGCAGGGCGTCGAGGCCGGCCGTGCGGCCTACCTCGCCGGGCCGATGGATGCGCGCGAGACCGCGCATGCGAGCACGCCGGTCGTCGGGATGCCGTTCTGGCACCAGGACGGGGGCGGCGCATGAGCGCGCGCTTCGCCGATGCCTTCTGGCCGCCGGCCGACGAGCTGGCCGAAGCGGCCGAGCGGATTCGCGCGCGCCTCGGCGACTGGCCGGCCGGCACGACGCCGTGGCGGCTCTGCGTCGTGGCGCCCGACGTGCCGGCCGACGGCGACGTGCTGATCGTGTCGGCCGGCGACCGTGCCGCGCAGGCGCGCGCGTCGGCCGCATCGCGCCCCGCATCGCCGGATGCGGTCGCGATCGAGTTCGACGAGCGCGGCGCCGTGCTGCATGCCGCGGGCGTGCGCCACGCGCTGGAAGCCGCGCGTCCGCTCGCCGACGACTGGATCGCGGCGCTCGCCGCGTTCCTGGACTGCGGTTTCGCGCCGATCGACGCGCTGGTGCTCGCGCTGGCGTGGCGCGACGGCGACGAAACGCGCGATGCCGATGCGTGGCCGGTCGACGCGGCACGGTTTCCGCGTGTCGCCGGCCTGGCCGCCGCACCGGAGCCGGCATTCCCGCCGTGCCCCGCGCAACTGGGCCTGTATCCGGTCGTCCCGGATGCCGAATGGGTCGAGCGCGTGCTGGATTGCGGCGCGCGGACCGTGCAGCTGCGCGTGAAAGGCGCGGAGCCGGACGCATTGCGCCGTGAAATCGCGCGCGCGGTCGCGGCAGGGCGCCGCTATCCCGATGCGCGTGTGTTCATCAACGATCACTGGCAGATCGCAGTAGAAGAGGGTGCGTACGGCGTACATCTGGGCCAGGAGGATCTGGAAACGGCCGATCTGGCCGCGATCGCGCGCGCCGGCCTGCGGCTCGGGCTGTCGAGCCACGGTTATTACGAGATGTTGCGGGCCTTGCACGAGCGCCCGAGCTATCTGGCGCTCGGTCCCGTCTACGCGACCGCGACCAAGGCAGTCGCGGCGCCGCCGCAGGGCCTGGCGAGGATTGCCCGCTATGCGCGCTTCGCGGGGGCGCGGGCGCCGCTCGTCGCGATCGGCGGCGTGGGGATCGACGCGTTGCCGGACGTGCTGGCGACGGGCGTCGGCAGCGTTGCGGTCGTCAGTGCGGTAACGGGCGCGATCGATTACCGGGCGGCGATTGTTGCATTGCAACAATGTTTTGCCCGACAATTTGACAATCATTGACCGCAGGGCCCGGAACGGCGTCACGACATCATTCCAATGCAGGCCCTATAATTCGGCGTTCTGCGTAAAAGGACTGTCAGCTCCGTGAGCCCCACTCCTACCGAGACCCTGCTGGAACTTCGCGACGTCGACTTTGGCTACGGCGACCGCCTCGTCCTGTCGAACCTGAACATGCGCTTCGGGCGCGGCCAGGTCGTCGCCGTCATGGGCGGGTCGGGTTGCGGCAAGACGACCGTGCTGCGCCTGATCGGCGGGCTGGTGCGTGCACGCCGCGGCCAGGTGCTGTTCGACGGCGCCGACGTCGGCGCGCAGACGCGCGACGGCCTGTACGCGCTGCGCCGCAAGATGGGCATGCTGTTCCAGTTCGGCGCGCTGTTTACCGACATGTCCGTGTTCGAGAACGTCGCGTTCGCGCTGCGCGAACACACCGACCTGCCCGACGACCTGATCCGCGATCTGGTGCTGATGAAGCTCAACGCGGTCGGCCTGCGCGGCGCGCGCGACCTGATGCCGTCCGAGGTGTCGGGCGGGATGGCGCGCCGCATCGCGCTCGCGCGCGCGATCGCGCTCGACCCGCAGCTCATCATGTACGACGAACCGTTCGCCGGCCTCGATCCGATCTCGCTCGGCATCACCGCGAACCTGATCCGCACGCTGAACGAGGCGCTCGGCGCGACGTCGATCCTCGTCACGCACGACGTGCCGGAATCGTTCGCGATCGCCGACTACGTGTATTTTCTGGCCAACGGCGGCGTGCTCGCGCAGGGTACGCCCGACGAGCTGCGCGCATCGACCGACCCGAGCGTGCGCCAGTTCATCGACGGCGCGCCGGACGGCCCGTTCAAATTTCATTACACGAGCCCGCCGCTGGCAGCGGATTTCGGGCTCGGCGGAGGGCGCGCATGATCAGCGCGATCGGACGTTACGTCATCGGCGGCCTCGAGCGCGCGGGCTACGGCACGCGGCTGTTCGTGCGCCTCGTGCTGGAATTCTTCCCGCTGTTGCGCCGGCCGCGGCTGGTCACGAAGCAGATCCACTTCCTCGGCAACTATTCGTTCGTGATCATCGCCGTGTCGGGCCTGTTCGTCGGCTTCGTGCTCGGCCTGCAGGGCTACTACACGCTGAATCGCTACGGGTCCGAGCAGGCGCTCGGCCTGCTGGTCGCGCTGTCGCTCGTGCGCGAGCTCGGCCCGGTCGTGACCGCGCTGCTGTTCGCGGGCCGCGCCGGCACGTCGCTGACGGCCGAGATCGGCCTGATGAAGGCCGGCGAGCAGCTCACCGCGCTCGAGATGATGGCCGTCGACCCGGTCAAGACGGTGATCGCGCCGCGCCTGTGGGCCGGGATCATCGCGATGCCGCTGCTCGCCGCGATCTTCAACGCGGTCGGCGTGCTCGGCGGCTATTTCGTCGGGGTCGTGCTGATCGGCGTCGATCCGGGCGCGTTCTGGTCGCAGATGCAGGGCGGGGTCCAGGTATGGGCCGACGTCGGCAACGGCGTGATCAAGAGCATCGTGTTCGGGTTCGCCGTGACCTTCATTGCGCTGTTTCAAGGGTATGAAGCGAAGCCCACGCCCGAGGGCGTGTCGCGCGCGACGACCAAGACGGTCGTGTTCGCGTCGCTCGCCGTACTCGGCCTCGATTTCCTGCTGACCGCGCTGATGTTCAGCTAAGCCTCAGCCAAGCCAAATTTTGGGATGACGATGAAAAAGACTGCTCTCGACTTCTGGGTCGGCCTGTTCGTGGTGGTGGGCTTCCTTGCGGTGCTGTTCCTGGCGCTCAAGGTCGGCAACATGAGCTCGCTTTCGTTTCAGCCGACCTACTCGGTGAGGATGAAATTCGACAACATCGGCGGGCTGAAGGCGCGCGCGGCCGTGAAGAGCGCGGGTGTCGTGGTCGGTCGCGTGAAGGCGATCGGCTTCGATCCCAACACCTACCAGGCGCTGGTGACGATCGATATCGACGGCCAGTATCCGTTCCCGAAGGATTCGTCCGCGAAGATCCTGACGTCGGGCCTGCTCGGCGAGCAGTACATCGGCCTCGATCCGGGCGGCGACACCGAAATGCTGAAGGCGGGCGATACGATCACGATGACGCAGTCGGCGATCGTGCTCGAGAACCTGATCGGCCAGTTCCTGTACAGCAAGGCAGCCGACGCGGGTGGCGCGAAGCCGGCATCCGGCGCCTCGGCTGCACCGGCGGCGCCCGCACCGGTCGCGGTGCCGGCCTCCGCGGTGTCCGGTTCGGCCGCCCAATAACCACACGAGAGAAAGACAAGAGGGTAATGACCATGCAGACGATCCGCATCAGGCACGCCGCGCTCGCGGTGGCGGCAGTCGCCGCGTTGAGCGGTTGCGCGACCGTGCAGACGCCGACCAAGGGCGATCCGCTCGAAGGCTTCAACCGGTCGATGTACAAGTTCAACGACACGGTCGACACGTACGCGCTGAAACCGGTCGCGAAGGGCTACCAGTACGTGGTGCCGCAGCCGGTGCGCGACAGCGTGACGAACTTCTTCTCGAACATCGGCGACGTCTACATCGCGGCGAACAACATCGTGCAGCTGCGGATCGCGGACGGCGTCGGCGACATCATGCGCGTCGTGATCAACACGGTGTTCGGCGTCGGCGGCCTGTTCGACGTCGCGACGATCGCGAAACTGCCGAAGCACACGGCTGACTTCGGGATCACGATGGGCCGCTACGGCATGCCGTCGGGTCCGTATCTCGTGCTGCCGCTGCTGGGCCCGAGCACGCTGCGCGACACGGCCGGCCTCGGCGTCGACTACGTCGGCAACCCGCTCACCTACGTGAAGCCGGACGGCCTGAGCTGGGGCCTGTTCGGCGTGAACCTCGTCAACACGCGTGCGAACCTGCTCGGCGCGGGCGACGTGCTGGATGCTGCGGCGCTCGACAAGTATTCGTTCGTGCGCAACGCGTACCTGCAACGCCGCCAGATGCTGATCGACAACGCGCGCGGCGAGGCCTCGACGACCTCGAGCAACGATGCGCTGCCGAAGTACGACCTGCCGGACGACGGCGCGGCACCGGCGGCAGCCGGTGCGGCCGGGACGGCGGGCGCCGCGGCAGTCGGTGGCGCGACGGCGCCGGCCGGCGCATCGGGCGCGGCCGTTGCCGCACCGGCGTCGGGCGCCGCCCAGGCGCCGAACCCGGCCAGCGCGACGACCGTGCCGCCGATGCAGGTGGCGCCGCCATCGCCGGGCGGATTCCGCTTCCCGAGCATCCGGCTGCACTGACGCGCTTACATTCGTTACAGCCGGAAACGATTCAGTCGGTAGCGCACGCGAACCTTCGCGTAATCTACCGGCTCCAACCTTCGCATCGACTCTTCATGCAGGTCTCCATGATGAAAAAACTGTTCCTGATTCCCGTTTTCGCGGCGCTGTTCTCGTTCGGCAGCGCAGCTCACGCGCAAGTCGACCAGTCGAACCCGCAGGCGCTGATCAAGACGGCGACGCAGCAGGTGCTCGACGAGGTCAAGCAGCAGACGATCAAGCAGGGCGACACCAACCGCATCATTACGATCGTCAACAAGGACATCCTGCCGTACACCGATTTCCGCCGCACCACGCAGCTCGCGATGGGCCGCAACTGGCGCACGGCGTCGGCCGAGCAGCAGCAGCAGGTTCAGGAGCAGTTCAAGCTGCTGCTGATCCGCACGTATTCGGGCGCGCTTGCGCAGCTGAAGCCGGACCAGCAGATCCAGTACCCGCCGTTCCGTGCCGATCCGGCCGACACCGACGTCGTCGTGAAGACGGTCGCGATGAACAACGGCCAGCCGGTCCAGATCGATTACCGCCTGTACAAGACGGCCAACGGCTGGAAGGTGTATGACCTGAACGTGCTGGGCGCATGGCTGATCCAGACGTACCAGCAGCAGTTCAACGAGAAGATCCAGCAAAGCGGCGTGGACGGCCTGATCAAGTTCCTGACGCAGCGCAACCAGGAACTTGCCGCCGGCAAGCAGGCGTCGTGAGCGGCTTCGCGGCCGGCTCCTCGCTGACCGTCGCGAGCGCGAAGTCCGCGCTCGCGGACGGTCTCGCGCGCATCGACGCGGGCGAAACCGCCGTCGACTGCGCGGCGCTGACGCAGTTCGACTCGTCCGCGCTCGCCGTGCTGCTCGCATGGCAACGTGCCGCCAAAGCGCGCGGCGCGACCCTCGACATCCTCAATCTCCCCTCGAAGCTCGCCAGCCTCGCGCGCGCCTACGGCGTCGACGCGCTCATCGACGGCACCGGGCGACATTGACCCTGTCCGACCGAAGCCTGCCGCGCCAGCCGGCGCGCGCACGCTTCAGGCCGCGCGCCTTAGGCGCCGGCTCCACCAGCCGGTTTGCCCTATAATCAAGCGTTTTGCGGGGCAGCCAATCGGCGTCCGGCCCCCATTTTCTTTCGCAGCAAGCACAGAATAGGCGTCGCGGCCCCTGCGCCGCGCACAGTCATGTCAGCCATAGAAATCCGTCACGTCAAGAAGCGCTACAAATCGCTTCAGGCGCTCAAGGGCGTCAGCCTGTCGGTCGAGGAGGGCGAGTTTTTCGGTCTGCTCGGCCCGAACGGCGCAGGCAAGACCACGCTCATCAGTATCCTCGCCGGGCTCGCCCGGGCCGATGAAGGCAGTATCTCGGTGCGTGGCCACGACGTCGTCAAGGACTTCCGCGGTGCGCGCCGCGCGCTCGGCGTCGTGCCGCAGGAACTCGTGTTCGACCCGTTCTTCACCGTCCGCGAGACGCTGCGGATCCAGTCCGGCTATTTCGGGCTGCGCCGCAACGACGACTGGATCGACGAAGTGATGGCCAATCTCGACCTCACCGAGAAGGCCGACGCGAACATGCGCGCGCTGTCGGGCGGCATGAAGCGCCGCGTGCTGGTCGCACAGGCGCTCGTGCACCGGCCGCCCGTGATCGTGCTCGACGAGCCGACGGCCGGCGTCGACGTCGAGCTGCGCCAGACGCTGTGGAAATTCATCTCGCGGCTGAACCGCGAAGGCCACACGATCGTCCTGACCACGCATTACCTCGAGGAAGCCGAGTCGCTGTGCGACCGCATCGCGATGCTGCGCCGCGGGGAGGTCGTCGCGCTCGACCGCACCGACGCGCTGCTGCGGCGCTTCGCGGGGTTGCAGCTGTACCTGCGACTGGCAACTGGCGCGCTGCCCGCCGAGCTGCGCGGGCTGGAGACCGATCCGGCCGCACGCGCGCCGGGCGAGCATCTGCTGCGTCTCGCGAGCTACGACGATGTCGAACGGATTCTCGCGCAGTGTCGCGCGGCGGGCTGCACGTTCGACGAGATCGAGGTCCGCAAGGCCGACCTCGAGGATGTGTTCGTCCAGGTGATGAACGGAGCAGAAGTCGTCGAGGGATTGGCATGAGCGGTTTTCAAACGCTGTTCTACAAGGAACTCCTGCGTTTCTGGAAGGTGTCGTTCCAGACGGTGTGCGCACCGATCGTGACGGCGCTGCTGTACCTGACGATCTTCGGCCACGCGCTGTCGGGCCGCGTCGAGGTGTATCCGGGCGTCGAGTACGTGAGCTTCCTGGTCCCCGGCCTCGTGATGATGAGCGTGCTGCAGAACGCATTCGCGAACAGCTCGTCGTCGCTGATCCAGTCGAAGATCACCGGCAACCTCGTGTTCGTGCTGCTGCCGCCGCTGTCCTACAAGGACATCTTCGGCGCGTACGTGCTCGCGTCCGTCGTGCGCGGGCTCTCGGTCGGCGCGGGCGTGTTCGTCGTGACGATCTGGTTTATCCCGATGCATTTCGCGGCGCCGCTGTTCATCATCGCGTTCGCGCTGCTCGGCTCGGCGATCCTCGGCACGCTCGGGCTGATCGCCGGGATCTGGGCCGAGAAGTTCGACCAGCTCGCCGCGTTCCAGAACTTCCTGATCATGCCGCTGACGTTCCTGTCCGGCGTGTTCTATTCGACGCACTCGCTGCCGCCCGTGTGGCGCGAGATCTCGCGTCTCAACCCGTTTTTCTACATGATCGACGGCTTCCGTTTCGGGTTCTTCGGCGCGTCCGACATCAACCCGCTCGCAAGCCTCGCGATCGTCACCGGTTTCTTCGTGCTGCTCGCGATGTTCGCGATGCGGCTGCTCGCGACCGGCTACAAACTGCGTCATTGATATCGACGGCGGCGGCCGCCACGGGCGGCGCGCACCGACAGGAGCCCCTCATGTTGCCGACTCCCGAACAGGTCAAGCAATACATCGCCGGCGGTCTCGCCTGCACTCATCTGGAAGTCGAAGGCGACGGCCAGCATTTCTTCGCGACGATCGTGTCGGCGGCCTTCGAAGGCAAGCGGCCGATCCAGCGGCACCAGCTCGTCTATGCGGCGCTCGGCGATCGCATGAAGCAGGAAATTCACGCGCTCAGCATGAAGACGCTGACGCCCGCCGAATGGCAGAACGCATAAACCGGAACCACTGAGTGCAAGTCACCGTCAACGAGCGCGACGCCGTCCAGAGCGTCGCCACGGCACACCCGGCCGCCAACGGGGAATCGCAGGGACATGGGATGGACAAGCTGGTGATCGAAGGCGGTCGCCGGTTGTCGGGCGAGATCGTCGTGTCGGGCGCGAAGAACGCCGCACTGCCGATCCTGTGCGCGGGGCTGCTCAGCGCCGAGCCGGTCGAACTCGACAACGTGCCGAACCTGAAGGACGTGCGCACCACGCTGAAGGTGCTGAACCAGATGGGCGTGAAGAGCGAAACGGACGGCTGCCGCGTGCAGCTCGACGCATCGCGCGTCGACAACCTCGTCGCGCCGTATGAGCTCGTCAAGACGATGCGCGCGTCGATCCTCGTGCTCGGGCCGCTGCTCGCGCGCTTCGGCGAGGCCAAGGTGTCGCTGCCGGGCGGCTGCGCGATCGGCGCGCGGCCGGTCGACCAGCACATCAAGGGCCTGCAGGCGATGGGCGCCGAGATCAGCATCGAGCACGGCTTCATCGAGGCACGCGCGAAGCGCCTGAAGGGCGCGCGCATCGTGACCGACATGATCACGGTGACGGGGACGGAAAACCTGCTGATGGCCGCGACGCTGGCCGACGGCGAGACGGTGATCGAGAACGCGGCACGCGAGCCGGAAGTGAGCGATCTCGCACACTTGCTGGTCGCGATGGGCGCGAAAATCGACGGCATCGGCACCGACCGCCTCGTGATCCAGGGCGTCGAGCGGCTGCACGGCGCACGCCATTCGGTGATTCCCGACCGCATCGAGGCCGGCACGTTCCTGTGCGCGGTTGCGGCGGCGGGCGGCGACGTGATGCTGACGGGCGTGCGCCCGCACATCCTCGACGCGGTGATCGACAAGCTGCGCGAGGCCGGCGTGTCGATCGAGGAAGGCGACAGCTGGTTGCGCGTGAAGATGGACCGCCGCCCGCAGGCGGTGACGATCCGCACGTCGGAATACCCGGCGTTCCCGACCGACATGCAGGCTCAGTTCATGGCTCTCAATTCGGTCGCGACGGGCACCGCGCAGGTCGTCGAGACCATCTTCGAGAACCGCTTCATGCACGTGCAGGAGCTGAACCGGCTCGGCGCGAACATCACGATCGACGGCAACACGGCGCTCGTGACGGGCGTCGACAAGCTGTCCGGCGCGAACGTGATGGCGACCGACCTGCGCGCGTCGGCGAGCCTCGTGATCGCCGGGCTGCGCGCCGAAGGCGAAACGCTCGTCGACCGCATCTATCACCTGGACCGCGGCTACGACCGCATGGAAACCAAACTGACCGCCGTCGGCGCGAACGTGCGCCGCCTCTCCGGGAGCCAAGCATGACCGCGCCGCTGACCCTCGCCCTGTCGAAGGGCCGGATTTTCGAGGAAACCCTGCCGCTGCTGGCGGCCGCCGGCGTGCAGGTGGCCGAGGATCCGGAAACGTCGCGCAAGCTGATCCTGCCGACGACCGATCCGAACCTGCGCGTGATCATCGTGCGCGCGAGCGACGTGCCGACCTATGTCGAATACGGCGCGGCCGACTTCGGCGTGGCCGGCAAGGACGTGCTGGTCGAGCACGGCGGCTCGGGCCTCTACCAGCCGATCGATCTGAACATTGCACGCTGCCGGATGTCGGTGGCCGTGCCGGCCGGTTTCGACTACGCGAACGCGGTGCGCCAGGGCGCGCGCCTGCGGGTCGCGACCAAGTACGTCGAAACGGCACGCGAACACTTCGCCGCGAAGGGCGTGCACGTCGACCTGATCAAGCTGTACGGCTCGATGGAGCTGGCGCCGCTCGTCGGGCTGGCCGACGCGATCGTCGACCTCGTCAGCTCGGGCGGCACGCTGAAGGCGAACAATCTGGTCGAGGTCGAGGAGATCATGGCGATCTCGTCGCGCCTCGTCGTGAACCAGGCTGCGCTGAAGTTGAAGCGCGCGGCGCTCAAGCCGATTCTCGACGCGTTCGAACGCGCGTCGCAGAATGGCAATTGAGCGCATCACCGTAACGGAACTTCCATGGCCATCACCATCCGCAAACTCGATTCGACCAGCGACGGCTTCGACGCCGCGCTGCGTGCGGTGCTCGCGTTCGAGGCGAGCGAGGACGAAGCGATCGAGCAGTCGGTCGCGCAGATTCTCGCCGACGTGAAGTCGCGCGGCGACGCCGCGGTGCTCGAGTACACGAACCGCTTCGACCGGCTGGACGCCAGCAGCGTCGCCGCGCTCGAACTGCCGCAGGACGCGCTGCAGACGGCGCTCGACGGCCTCGCGCCGAAGGCGCGCGCGGCGCTGGAAGCCGCCGCCGCACGCGTGCGGGCGTACCACGAGAAACAGAAGATCGAGTGCGGCACCCATAGCTGGCAGTACACGGAAAGCGACGGCACGGTGCTCGGCCAGAAGGTCACGCCGCTCGACCGCGTCGGCCTGTACGTGCCGGGCGGCAAGGCCGCCTATCCGTCGTCGGTGCTGATGAACGCGATTCCCGCGCGGGTCGCGGGCGTCGGCGAGATCGTGATGGTCGTGCCGACCCCGGACGGCGTGAAGAACGACCTCGTGCTCGCCGCGGCGCTGCTCGGCGGCGTCGATCGCGTGTTCACGATCGGTGGCGCGCAGGCGGTCGGCGCGCTCGCGTACGGCACGGCCACGGTGCCGGCGGTCGACAAGATCTGCGGGCCGGGCAATGCGTACGTCGCGTCGGCCAAGCGCCGCGTGTTCGGCACGGTCGGCATCGACATGATCGCCGGACCATCGGAAATCCTCGTGCTGTGCGACGGCACGACCGATCCGAGCTGGGTCGCGATGGACCTGTTCTCGCAGGCCGAACACGACGAACTCGCGCAGTCGATCCTGCTGTGCCCGGACGCCGCGTTCCTCGAGCGCGTCGAGAAGGCGATCGACGAGCTGCTGCCGACGATGCCGCGCCAGGACGTGATCCGCGCGTCGCTCGAAGGCCGCGGCGCGCTGATCAAGGTGCGCGACATGGCCGAAGCGTGCCGGATCGCGAACGACATCGCGCCCGAGCACCTCGAGATTTCCGCGCTGGAGCCGCAGCAATGGGGCCAGCAGATCCGCCACGCCGGCGCGATCTTCCTCGGCCGCTACACGAGCGAAAGCCTCGGCGACTACTGCGCCGGCCCGAACCACGTGCTGCCGACCTCGCGCACCGCGCGCTTCTCGTCGCCGCTCGGCGTGTACGACTTCATCAAGCGCTCGAGCCTGATCGAAGTCAGCGCCGAAGGTGCGCAGACGCTGGGCGAGATTGCTTCCGAACTCGCATACGGCGAAGGGCTGCAGGCGCACGCGCGCAGCGCCGAACTCCGGATGAAGGGGTGACCCGCGCGCCGGAGCCGATGCCGACGCATCGACTCCGGACGACGAGGAGACCAAGCGCAGGGCGGCAGCCGCCGCCCTGCCGACCAATTTGACGCCGGCGCGACGCACGCCGGCTTGAGACCATGACGACGCCACAAGACATCATCCGCCGCGACGTGCTCGCAATGACGAGCTACCCGGTGCCCGACGCGAGCGGGTTCGTGAAGCTGGATGCGATGGAGAACCCGTATTCGCTGCCGGCGCCGCTCGCGGCGGCGCTCGGCGAGCGCCTCGCGCAGGTCGCGCTGAACCGCTACCCGGCGCCGCGCCCGGGCGCGCTGCTCGACAAGCTGCGCCGTGCGATGGGCGTGCCGGCCGCGTGCGACGTGCTGCTCGGCAACGGTTCGGACGAAATCATCAGCATGATGTCGGTGGCCTGCGCGAAGCCGGGCGCGAAGGTGCTCGCGCCGGTGCCGGGCTTCGTGATGTACGAACTGTCCGCGAAGTTCGCGCAGCTCGAATTCGTCGGTGTGCCGCTCAAGGCCGATCTGACGCTCGACGCCGACGCGATGATCACGGCGATCGCCGAGCACCGGCCCGCGATCGTCTATCTCGCGTACCCGAACAACCCGACCGGTACGCTGTACGACGAAGCCGACGTCGAGCGGATCATCGCGGCCGCGCGGCACAGCCTGATCGTGATCGACGAGGCGTACCAGCCGTTCGCGGAGCGCTCGTGGCTGCCGCGTGCCGCCGAGTTCGACAACGTCGTCGTGATGCGCACGGTCTCGAAGCTCGGCCTCGCGGGAATCCGCCTCGGCTATCTCGCCGGGCTGCCGACGTGGCTGACCGAGTTCGACAAGGTGCGCCCGCCGTACAACATCAACGTGCTGACCCAGGCGACCGCCGATTTCCTGCTCGACCACCTCGACGTGCTCGACGCGCAGGCGGCCGAACTGCGTGCGGAACGCACGCGCCTCGCGCAGGCCGTGGCCGCGCTGCCGGGCGCGACGGTGTTCCCGAGCGCCGGCAATTTCCTGCTGGTGCGCGTGCCGGACGCGGCGGCCGTGTTCGATGCGTTGCTCACCGAGCGGGTGCTGGTCAAAAACGTGAGTAAAATGCATCCGTTGCTGGCCGAATGCGTGCGGCTGACCGTCGGTTCTCCCGACGAAAACGCGCGCCTGCTGGCTGCCTTGAAACTCGCGCTGCCCGGTTGACCCCAGGGCGCGGCGGCGCGCGACGATCAATCCCCATTTACATCAGACTCAATCAAGGAATTGCCATGCGTGTGGCGGAAGTCGTTCGCAATACCAGCGAAACGCAGATCCGTGTGAAGCTCGATCTCGACGGTACGGGCCGGCAGAAGCTGGCCACCGGCGTGCCGTTTCTCGACCATATGCTCGATCAGATCGCGCGACATGGTCTGATCGATCTCGAGGTCGAAGCGCATGGCGATACGCATATCGACGACCACCATACGGTCGAGGATGTCGGCATCACGCTCGGTCAGGCCGTCGCGAAGGCGATCGGCGACAAGAAGGGCATCCGCCGCTACGGCCATTCGTACGTGCCGCTCGACGAGGCGCTGTCGCGCGTCGTGATCGACTTCTCGGGCCGGCCGGGTCTCGAATTCCACGTGCCGTTCACGCGCGCGCGGATCGGCACGTTCGACGTCGACCTGTCGATCGAATTCTTCCGCGGGTTCGTGAACCACGCGGGCGTCACGCTGCACATCGACAACCTGCGCGGGATCAACGCGCACCACCAGCTCGAAACGGTGTTCAAGGCCTTCGGCCGGGCGCTGCGTGCGGCGGTGGAGCTCGACGAGCGCGCGGCGGGGCAGATTCCGTCGACGAAGGGCAGCCTCTAACTTTCGAACGGACAGGACGCCACGGACAACCTCACGGCTTCGGCGCGGCGCGCCGGCTTGCGATGGATCTGCTCAAATCGTTCATTTCCCTGCTCGCGCTGATCAATCCGGTCGGCGCGGTGCCGTTCTTCCTGAGCCTGACGGCGCAGCAGACGGACGACGAGCGGCGCCGCACGATCCGGATCGCGTCGGTGTCGGTGTTCTGCGTGATGACGGTGACGACGCTGCTCGGGCAGCAGATCATCGACTTCTTCGGCATATCGGTCGGCTCGCTCGAAGTGGGCGGCGGGATCATCATGCTGCTGATGGCGATCAGCATGCTGAATGCTCAGGCCGGCAACACCCGCTCGACGCCGGAGGAGCGCCATGAAGCCGAGCAGAAGGACAACATCGCGGTCGTGCCGCTGGCGATTCCGCTGCTCACGGGCCCCGGCTCGATCAGCACGGTGATCATCTATGCGGCGAACTCGCATCACTGGTATGAGCGAGCCGGGCTCGTCGCGATCGGCGCGGCGCTGGCTCTGCTGTGTTTCTTCGCGATGCGGCTTGCCGAGCCGATCGCGAACTGGATCGGCCGCACCGGCATCAACATCGCCACGCGGCTGATGGGTTTGATGCTGTCGGCGCTGGCGGTGGAATTCATCGTCAATGGACTGAGGGCGCTACTGCCTGCACTGAGATGAAAACTTCGATTGCGATTGTGGATTATGGGATGGGCAACCTGCGCTCGGTCGCGCAGGCGCTCAAGAAGGCCGAACCGGCCGCCGACGTGGCGATCGTCGACACGCCGGCCGCGATTCGCGCGGCCGACCGCGTCGTGCTGCCCGGCCAGGGCGCGATGCCCGACTGCATGCGCTGCCTCGGCGAATCGGGGCTGCAGGAAGCGGTGATCGAGGCGTCGCGCACGAAGCCGCTGCTCGGCGTGTGCGTCGGCGAGCAGATGCTGTTCGACTGGAGCGCGGAAGGCGACACGAAGGGCCTGGGCCTGCTGCCCGGCAAGGTCGTGCGCTTCGAGCTCGACGGCCGGCTGCAGGACGACGGCTCGCGCTTCAAGGTGCCGCAGATGGGCTGGAACCGCGTGCGCCAGTCGCAGCCGCACCCGCTGTGGGACGGCGTGCCCGACGACGCGTATTTCTACTTCGTTCACAGCTATTACGTGAGCCCGGACAACCCGGCGCACACGGTCGGCGAAACGGCCTACGGCGCGCCGTTTACGTCAGCGGTCGCGCGGGACAATCTCTTCGCGACCCAATTCCACCCCGAGAAAAGCGCGGAAGTCGGGTTGCGTCTGTATCGCAACTTCGTACACTGGAAGCCGTGAACGTGGTGCGCGAGCCACAGTTGACAGGGCGCAAACGCCTGTCGTGCGGGGCTCGCACGCTTAAGCACCGAAAGAGTTGTACTAAACTAGCGAGACGGCGCGGCACCGGTTTGGCCGGTGCGCGCCGGATTCTTTTCATTTTCCACGACGACACCCGATTGCTATGTTGCTGATTCCGGCCATCGATCTCAAAGACGGTCAGTGTGTGCGCCTCAAACAGGGCGATATGGACCAGGCCACGATTTTCTCCGAGGACCCGGCGGCGATGGCCCGCAAGTGGGTCGATCTCGGCGCCCGGCGGCTGCATCTGGTCGACCTGAACGGCGCATTCGCCGGCAAGCCGAAGAATCTCGAGGCGATCGAAGCGATCCTCGACGAAGTCGGCGACGAAATCCCCGTTCAGCTCGGCGGCGGCATCCGCAGCCTCGAGACGATCGAGAAGTATCTCGACGCGGGCCTGTCCTACGTGATCATCGGCACCGCGGCCGTGAAGGATCCGGGCTTCCTGCAGGACGCGTGCACCGCGTTCGCGGGCAACATCATCGTCGGCCTGGACGCGAAGGACGGCAAGGTCGCGACCGACGGCTGGAGCAAGCTGACGGGTCACGAGGTGATCGATCTCGCGCAGAAGTTCGAGGACTACGGCGTCGAGTCGATCGTCTACACGGACATCGGCCGCGACGGGATGCTGCAGGGCATCAACATCGAGGCGACCGTGAAGCTCGCGCAGGCGGTCGGCATTCCGGTGATCGCCAGCGGCGGCCTGTCGAACCTCACGGACATCGAGAACCTGTGCGAAGTTGAAGAGCACGGCGTCGAAGGCGTGATCTGCGGCCGTGCGATCTACTCCGGCGATCTCGATTTCGCGGCCGCGCAAAAGCGCGCGGACGAACTGAACGGCGAACTCGACAACGCGTAACCGCGGTGTCCCGTTCGCCGGGGCTGCCCGCAGGCGGCCCCGACCGGAAGCCTCGCGCGAGGCTTCCGCAACCGGCCGTTCCACCGCGGCCTATGGCGTACATCATGGCTCTAGCTAAACGCATCATCCCCTGCCTGGACGTGACTGCCGGGCGTGTCGTCAAGGGCGTCAACTTCGTCGAGCTGCGCGATGCCGGCGACCCCGTCGAAATCGCCCGCCGCTACGACGACCAGGGCGCCGACGAACTGACGTTCCTCGACATCACCGCGACCTCCGACCAGCGCGACCTGATCCTGCCGATCATCGAAGCCGTTGCGTCGCAGGTGTTCATTCCGCTGACCGTCGGCGGCGGCGTGCGCGCCGTCGAGGACGTGCGGCGCCTGTTGAACGCCGGCGCGGACAAGGTCAGCATGAATTCGTCGGCGGTCGCGAACCCGCAGCTCGTGCGCGACGCGGCCGACAAGTACGGCTCGCAGTGCATCGTCGTCGCGATCGACGCGAAGCGCGTGTCGGCCGACGGCGAGGCGCCGCGCTGGGAAGTCTTCACGCACGGCGGCCGCAAGGGCACTGGCCTGGATACGATCGAATGGGCGCGCAAGATGGCCGAACTCGGCGCGGGCGAGATCCTGCTCACGAGCATGGACCGCGACGGCACGAAGTCGGGCTTCGACCTCGCGCTCACGCGCGGCGTGTCGGACGCGGTGCCGGTGCCGGTGATCGCATCGGGCGGTGTCGGCTGCCTGCAGGATCTCGCGGATGGCATCAAGGACGGCCGCGCGGACGCGGTGCTGGCCGCCAGCATCTTCCACTACGGCGAGCACACGGTCGGCGAGGCGAAGCGTTTCATGGCCGAGCAGGGCATCGCGGTGAGGCTGTGATGAATACGCAAACGAAATCCTTGCCCGCGTGGCTCGACAAGGTCCGCTGGGACGACAACGGCCTCGTGCCGGTGATCGCGCAGGAAGCGTCGACGAACGACGTGCTGATGTTCGCGTGGATGAACCGCGAGGCACTGGCGAAGACGATCGAGACGCAGCGCGCGGTCTACTATTCGCGCTCGCGCAAGCGCCTGTGGTTCAAGGGCGAGGAGTCGGGCCACGTGCAGCACGTGCACGAGGTGCGGCTCGACTGCGACGAGGACGTCGTGCTGCTGAAGGTCGAGCAGGTGTCGGGCATCGCCTGCCACACCGGCCGGCATTCGTGCTTCTTCCAGAAATTCGAAGGTACGGTGGACAGCGGCGACTGGGTCGCGGTCGATCCGGTGCTGAAAGACCCCGAACACATCTACAAATGACGCAATCGACCGAAGACACGCTGCTGCGCCTCGCGGCCGTGATCGATAGCCGCAAGGGCGGCGACCCCGAACAATCGTACGTATCGCGCCTGTTCCACAAGGGCGACGACGCGGTGCTGAAGAAGATCGGCGAAGAGGCGACCGAAGTCGTGCTGGCCGCGAAGGACGTGCGCCAGGGCGGCGCGCCGACGGCGCTGGTCGGCGAGGTGGCCGATTTGTGGTTCCACTGCCTCGTGATGCTGTCGCATTTCGACCTGAGCCCGGCCGACGTGATCGCCGAACTCGAGCGCCGCGAAGGGTTGTCGGGCATCGAGGAAAAGGCGCTGCGCAAGCGCCGCGAGCGCGAGGAAAACGGCGGTTGACGGCTCGCGGCCTGCCGCGCCGGCGACAGTGCGGTAAGCTGTAAGAATTGTCATCCAACGGGGGTAGCATCATGACCGATACGCCGAGCCAGCTTCCGACGCCGTCGGTGCCGGGTGCAGCGGACGCCGAGCGGCTGAACGGTTTGCGCACGTTGACGCACGTGCTGTACGGCCTCTACGCGATTCATTGGCTGACGGGCGGCGTCACCGGCCTGATCGCGATCATCATCAACTACGTGAAGCGCGGCGACGTGGCCGGCACGCCGTACGCCGACCATTTCGAGTGGCAGATCCGCACGTTCTGGCGCGCGCTGATCGCTTACGTGATCGGCTTCGCGCTGATGTTCGTGGGCGTGGGATTCGTCATCATGTTTGTCACGTGGATTTGGACGCTGTACCGTATCATCAAAGGTTGGCTGTACCTGAACGACAACAAGACGCTCGATCCGCAGGCCTGGTTCTGACCGGCGCGCGGGCGTTTCGCAGGAGCAACATGAGTCACGATCCGAATTGCCTGTTCTGCAAGATCGCGGCGGGCGAGATCCCGAGCACGAAGGTGCACGAGGACGACGAATTCGTCGCGTTCCGCGACATCCGCCCCGCGGCCGAGACGCATGTGCTCGTGATTCCGCGCCGGCACGTGCCGACGCTGTCGGCGGCGAGCGAGGCCGACGCGCCGATGCTCGGCCGGCTGATGCTGCTGGTCGCGCGTCTGGCCGACCAGCTCGGCGTCGCGTACACGGGTGGCGAAACCGGTTTTCGCACGGTGATCAACACGGGCCCCGGCGGCGGGCAGGAGGTTTACCACCTGCACGCGCACATTCTGGCCGGCCCGCGCCCGTGGCTGCGGATGGGTTGACGTCGCGGGGCGTTTCCCCGCATCGATAGTCGAAGCCGGCGTGCCGCCGGCGATTTGCGCCGCGACGCGGCGTGGTTGAGGAGAGGTTTCATCATGGGTGGATTGAGCATTTGGCACTGGCTGATCGTGCTGCTGATCGTCGCGCTGGTTTTCGGTACGAAGAAGTTGCGCAACATCGGCAACGACCTCGGCAGCGCCGTGAAGGGTTTCAAGGACGGTATGAAGGACGGCGAGACGCCGGCGGACGCGCAGCAGCTGCCGCGCAACGGCTCGGTCGACGTCAACGCGAAGGAAACGACGCGTTCCGACTCGAACAAGGCGTAACGCCGGCACGCTGACAGGCATTCGCGATGCTGGATCTCGGTCTTTCGAAGATGGCGCTGATCGGCGTCGTCGCGCTCGTGGTGCTCGGCCCCGAGCGCCTGCCGCGCGTCGCGCGTACGGCCGGCGCACTGTTCGGCCGCGCGCAGCGGTACATCAACGACGTGAAGGCCGAGGTCTCGCGCGAAATCGAACTCGACGCGTTGCGGACGATGAAGACCGATTTCGAGACGGCCGCGCGCAATGTCGAGACGACGATTCACGACAACCTGCGCGAGCACGAGAAGGAACTGAACGACACGTGGAACTCCGCGGTCGGCGGCCTTAACGAAGGCTCGGTCGATGCCGGTACGTACGGCTCCGACACGCCCGCGGCGCCGTCGTGGCACGGCAGCACGGCCGCGCTCGCGCCGAAGCGTCGCAACTGGCGTGTGAAACAGGCGGCGACGCCTGTCTGGTACAAGCGCGCGACGACCCGCCGCACCCACGTGCAGTCGGGCGCCGCGCGTGTCGCGCGCCACCAGCCGGCCAGCCTGCGCCGGCCGACGCGCTTCTTCTGAGCCGAGCGCATGCTCGCTCGTCAATCCTACCGAGGGCCGGTGTGAGCGACCCCCAGCAGAACCCGGGCGACGCCCCGGAAGAAACCTTCATTTCCCATCTCGTCGAGCTTCGCGACCGCATCATTCGCGCGGGGCTGGCCGTGATCGTCGTGTTCCTCGGGCTCGTGTACTGGGCGCCCGACATCTTCCGGCTGCTCGCGCGGCCGCTGATGGAAAACCTGCCGAAGGGCGGCAGGATGATCGTGACCGACGTCACCGGCTCGTTCTTCGTGCCGATGAAGGTCACGATGCTCGTCGCGCTCGTGATCGCGCTGCCGATCGTGCTGTACCAGATCTGGGCGTTCGTCGCGCCGGGGCTGTACCAGCACGAGAAGAAGCTCGTCGCGCCGCTCGTCGGCAGCAGCTATGTCCTGTTCCTGTGCGGGATGGCGTTCGCGTACTTCCTCGTGTTCCCGACGATCTTCCGCGTGATGGCGCACTACAACGCGCCGCTCGGCGCGGAGATGTCGACCGATATCGACAACTACCTGAGCTTCGTACTCGGGATGTTCATCGCGTTCGGCGTCACGTTCGAGGTGCCGATCGTCGTCGTGCTGCTCGTCCGAATGGGCGTGCTGACGTTGAAGAAGCTGAAGGAGATGCGGCCGTACGTGATCGTCGGCGCGTTCGTCGTCGCGGCGGTCGTGACGCCGCCGGACGTGTTCTCGCAGCTGATGCTCGCGTTGCCGCTCGTCGTGCTGTTCGAGATCGGGCTGCTGGCCGCGCGATTCTTCGTGCCGAAGCCGACGGAAGAACCCGAGGCGGAGAACGGCGCCGCGAGTTGATGCGGGACCGGTGCGCGGCGGCCGGCATGATCGCGGTCGTCGATACGGCCCCTCGACAGCGTTGAAGCCGCGCGCGCCGACCGGATGGCGCAGATCGCGAGGGTGCCCGCAGCTTCTTCACCGTGAAGAAGGCATGCCGGAGCAACGCCGCCGGACCAAAGCAACAGGGCAGCCGATCAGGCTGCCCTTTTTTGTTTCCGTCCTTGGCCGGCAAGCGGCGCCGGTACGCCGCCCGCCGGAGATCATTCGCTGTCGCTGTCCTGTTCGTCGAGCGCCTGCTTCGGCGGCGGCGGGCGCTTGCCGATCACGACCTTCACGTCGAACTCCTTGCCCTTGCGCACGACATGCACCTTGGTCGGCGTGCCCGGCTTGATCTGCGCGACGGTGTTCAGCAGCTTCGTCGTGTCGGTGATGTCGTCGCCGTTCACGCTCACGAGGATGTCGCCCGGCTTGATGCCGGCCTTGTCGGCCGGCCCGCCCTGCAGCACGCCCGCGACGATCGCGCCCGACTTCTGCTGGAGCCCGAACGATTCGGCGATTTCCGGCGTGACGTCCTGCGGCTCGACGCCGATCCAGCCGCGCGTGACCGAGCCCGTCGTGATGATGCTTTCGAGCACGGTGCGCGCGGTCGACACGGGAATCGCGAAGCCGATGCCGAGCGAGCCGCCCGAGCGCGAGTAGATCGCCGTGTTGATGCCGAGCAGGTTGCCGTTGACGTCGACCAGCGCGCCGCCCGAGTTGCCCGGGTTGATCGGCGCATCGGTCTGGATGAAGTTCTCGAACGTGTTGATGCCGAGGTGATTGCGGCCGAGCGCGCTGATGATCCCCATCGTGACCGTCTGGCCTACGCCGAACGGGTTGCCGATCGCGAGCACGACGTCGCCGACCCGCGACTGGTCGGAACGGCCGAGCGTGATCGTCGGCAGGTTCGTCATGTTGATCTTCAGCACGGCGAGGTCGGTTTCCGGGTCGCTGCCGATCACCTTCGCGGTGCCCGTGCGGCCGTCGGCGAGCGCGACTTCGATCTGGTCGGCGCCGTCCACGACGTGCTGGTTCGTTAGAATGTAACCTTCAGGGCTCACGATAACGCCCGAGCCCAGGTTGGCGGCCGGTTCGTCGTGCTGCTTGCGCGCATTGCGGTCGCCGAAGAAGTAGCGGAACAGCGGATCCTTCGCGCGCGGATCGGGCGGCAGCGAGCCGTCCTTGCTGGAGAAGACGTTGACGACGGCGGGCATCGCCTTTTGCGCGGCCTCGGCGTACGACGTGGTCGCGGGGGCGCCGCCGATGCCCGGTGCGACTTCGCGCAGCGCGACGATCGGCGTGGCGAGCTGCTTGCCGAGCTGTCCTTGCCGTTGCAGCCATTGCGGCTTGAGCGTCACGACGATGAACATCAGCGCGAGCAGTACGGTCACCGCCTGCGCGAAGAACAGCCAGAAGCGTCTAAGCATCTGAAAGGATTAGAGGTTTATATGGATCGGATCGAACTTGAATTGTACTTGAACAATACCCTTGAAATCGCGCGCTTCAAGGACTATTGCCCGAACGGCCTCCAGGTCGAGGGGCGCCGCAAGATCGAGAAGATCGCCACCGGCGTGACGGCGTCGGTCGCGTTCCTCGAAGCCGCGCTCGAATGGGGCGCGGATGCGGTGCTCGTCCATCACGGCTATTTCTGGCGCAACGAGGCGCCGCAGATTACCGGCCGAAAGTACCAGCGGCTGAAGCTGCTGCTCGCGAACGATCTGAACCTGTTCGCATTCCACCTGCCGCTCGACGCGCACCCCGAGTTCGGCAACAACGCGCAGCTCGGCGAGAAGCTCGGGCTGCTCGGCGAGCAGCGTTTCGGCGATGGCGACCTCGGCTGGATGGCCACGCTGCCGATGCCCGTCTCGCTCGAGCACTTCGTCGCGAAGGTCGAGCGCACGCTCGGCCGCACGCCGCTCGTGCTAGGCGATCCGGAGATGCAGTTGCGCCGCATCGCATGGTGTACGGGCGCCGCGCAAAGCTATTTCGACGCGGCGATCGACGCGGGCGCCGACGTGTTCCTGACCGGCGAGGTGTCGGAATCCGTCACGCACGCGTCGGCCGAAAGCGGCGTCGCGTTCGTTGCGGCAGGGCACCACGCGACCGAGCGCTACGGAATCCAGGCGCTCGGCGCCCGCTTGTCCGAAGAATTCGATCTCGAACACCTTTTTATCGATATTCATAATCCGGTCTGAACGCCGGATTTGCGGCGGTGCATCGAAATTTCGCAATGTAGCGCATGCTTAAAAGAGAAATGATTTAATCGCTCCGATAGTGGGGGAAAACCCTTAACTATCAATTACTTCGAAGGGATTTTCGTCTCCGGGCCTTGTAAATGGCGACTCCATTCGCGCAAACTAGCGGCGGAATGAAAAGTCGTGACGGAAAATCCAACTCAGAAGTGGGGCGTGTGATGCGAGACAAGGAAGAGAAACGCGTCGACAGCGGCCGCCGTACCTGGCTGATTGCGACATCCGTAGCAGGTGGCGTGGGAGGCGTAGCCACCGTCATACCTTTCGCGGCGTCGCTTGCGCCGTCCGCGAAAGCGAAAGCGGCCGGAGCCCCGGTCGAGGTCGACATCAGCGGCCTGAAGCCCGGCGAGATGGTCACGGTGCCGTGGCGCGGCAAACCCGTCTGGATCCTGAATCGCACCGATTCGATGCTGGCCGACGTCGTCAAGGCCGACAAGGAAGTGGCCGATCCGACCTCGAAATCCCCGTATTCGATGCCGTTGCCCGCGTATTGCGCGAACGAATATCGCTCGCGGGCCGATCGCAAGAACATTCTCGTCGTGATGGCCGTGTGTACGCACCTCGGCTGCACGCCTAGCCAACGCTTCACGCCGGGTCCGCAGCCGAACCTGCCGGACGACTGGCCGGGCGGCTTCCTGTGCCCGTGCCACGGTTCGACCTACGACCTCGCCGGCCGCGTGTTCAAGAACAAGCCGGCGCCCCAGAATCTCGACATCCCGCCCTACATGTTCACCTCGGCGACGACCCTCGTGATCGGCAAGGACGAGAAAGGAGAAGCGTGATGGCCGACAACAAGGAAGTCTCCACGACAGGTCTCACCGGCTGGGTCGACCAGCGCTTCCCGCTCACGTCCACCTGGAAGAAGCACGTTTCCGAGTACTACGCGCCGAAGAACTTCAACTTCTGGTACTTCTTCGGCTCACTCGCGCTGCTGGTGCTCGTCAACCAGATCGTCACGGGCATCTTCCTGACGATGAACTACAAGCCCGATTCGACGCTCGCGTTCGCATCGGTCGAGTACATCATGCGCGAGGTGCCGTGGGGCTGGCTGATCCGCTACATGCACTCGACCGGTGCGTCGATGTTCTTCGTCGTCGTGTACCTGCACATGTTCCGCGGGCTGATGTACGGGTCGTACCGCAAGCCGCGCGAACTCGTGTGGATCTTCGGCTGCGCGATCTTCCTGTGCCTGATGGCCGAGGCGTTCTTCGGCTACCTGCTGCCGTGGGGCCAGATGTCGTTCTGGGGCGCGCAGGTGATCGTGAACCTGTTCTCGGCGATCCCGTTCGTCGGCCCGGACCTGTCGTTGTGGATCCGCGGCGACTACGTCGTTTCCGACGTCACGCTGAACCGCTTCTTCGCGTTCCACGTGATCGCGATTCCGCTCGTGCTGGTCGGCCTCGTGATCGCGCACCTCGTCGCGCTCCACGAAGTGGGGTCGAACAACCCGGACGGCATCGAGATCAAGGCGAAGAAGGACGCGGACGGCATTCCGCTCGACGGCATCCCGTTCCACCCGTACTACTCGGTGCACGATTTCTTCGGCGTCTGCGTGTTCCTGATGGTGTTCGCGCTGATCGTGTTCTTCTCGCCGGAGATGGGCGGCTACTTCCTCGAGTCGAACAACTTCGTCCCGGCGAATCCGCTGCAGACGCCGCCGGAAATCGCGCCGGTGTGGTACTTCACCGCGTTCTACGCGATGCTGCGCGCGACCACCGACCCGTTCAAGATCGTGCTGATGATCGTGATCGCGCTGCTCGGCGTGCTCGCGCTGATCCGTGCGCGCGGCAAGTGGAAGGTCGGGCTGCCGGTGCTGGCCGCGGCGATCGTCGTATTCATGTTCCTGACGGAATCGAAGTTCTGGGGCGTCGTCGTGATGGGCTCGGCGGTGATCACGCTGTTCTTCCTGCCGTGGCTCGACCGCAGCCCGGTGAAGTCGATCCGCTACCGGCCGCTGTTCCACAAGGTGTTCCTCGGGATCTTCGTCGCGGCGTTCCTGATCCTCGCGTTCCTCGGCACGCGGCCGCCATCGCCGGTCTCGACGCTGATCGCGCAGGGCTGTGCGCTGATCTACTTCGCGTTCTTCCTCGGCATGCCCGTCTGGACGCCGCTTGGCACGTTCAAGCAGCCGCCGGAGCGGGTGCGCTTCAAGCCCCATTAACGAGAGCGAGGAGAGAACGACATGAAGAAACTGCTTTCGACGCTCGCGCTGATCGGGGCGACGGCCGTCGCGCTGCTGGCGGCGCCGGCCGTGCACGCGGAGGGTAATTTTCCGCTCGACCGGGCGCCCGATAACACGGAAAATCTCGTTTCGCTTCAGCACGGCGCGCAATTGTTTGTAAACTATTGCCTGAACTGCCACAGCGCGAACCTGATGCGCTACAACCGTCTGACGGATCTGGGCATATCCCAGAAGGAGATCGAAACGAATCTCCTGTTCACGACCGACAAGGTCGGGAACACGATGTCCGTCGCGATGCGGCCCGAAGACGCGAAGAACTGGCTCGGCACGACGCCGCCCGACCTGTCGGTCGAGGAGCGGGCGCGCGGTCGCGACTGGCTGTACACGTATCTGCGGAGTTTCTACCGCGACGATACGCGGCCGAGCGGCTGGAACAACGCGGTGTTCGAGAACGTCGGCATGCCCCATGTATTGTGGCAACTGCAGGGGCAGCGCACTGCCAAATTCGAAGACAAGACGGACGAGGAGACGGGCGAGAAGGTCCACACGCTCGTCGGCTTCCAGCAGGTCACGCCGGGGACGTTGTCGCCGCCGGACTATGATGCTGCGGTGGCCGACCTGGTGGCCTATATGACATGGATGTCCGAGCCGGCCCAGCAGACCCGCAAACGCCTCGGCGTGTGGGTGCTGGTCTTTCTCGGTGTCCTGACTTTCCTGGCCTGGCGGCTCAATGCCGCGTACTGGAAAGATATCAAGTAAACACGCCTGACCGGCGTGGGGCCGGCGCAAGGCGGAACCCGTGAAAGGGGTTGCGCCGCGTGCCGGCCCTCGGCTTTTTTGAGGAAACGCAAATATGATGGTTCTGTATTCCGGCACAACTTGCCCGTTCTCCCAGCGTTGCCGGCTGGTGCTGTTCGAGAAGGGGATGGATTTCGAGATCCGTGACGTCGACCTGTTCAACAAGCCGGAAGACATCTCGGTGATGAACCCGTACGGTCAGGTGCCGATTCTGGTCGAACGCGACCTGATCCTGTACGAATCGAACATCATCAACGAATACATCGACGAGCGCTTCCCGCACCCGCAACTGATGCCGGCCGACCCGGTGCAGCGCGCCCGTGCACGCCTGTTCCTGCTCAACTTCGAGAAGGAGCTGTTCGTTCACGTCAGCACGCTCGAGAACGAGAAGGGCAAGGCAGCGGAGAAGAACCACGAGAAGGCACGCCTCGCGATCCGCGATCGCCTGACGCAACTCGCGCCGATCTTCGTGAAGAACAAGTACATGCTCGGCGAGGAGTTCTCGATGCTCGACGTCGCGATCGCGCCGCTGCTGTGGCGTCTGGATCACTACGGCATCGAACTGTCGAAGAACGCCGCGCCGCTGATGAAGTATGCCGAGCGGATCTTCAGCCGTCCGGCCTATATCGAAGCACTGACGCCGTCCGAAAAGGTCATGCGTCGTTGATGATGCAATGAGGGCAAGACGGAGCGGGCGGCGCGGCGTGCCGCGTGCCCGCTCCGGGTTCGAGGATTGTGATGCAAGAGATTTCAACGAAGCCTTATCTGCTGCGCGCGCTGTACGAGTGGTGCACCGATAACGGTTACACGCCGCATATCGCGGTGAGGGTCGACAACTCGACGCGCGTGCCGCGTCAGTTCGTGCGTGACGGCGAGATCGTGCTCAACATCAGCTTCGAGGCGACGAGCCAGCTGCAGATGGGTAACGAGTGGATCGAGTTCACCGCCCGGTTCTCCGGGAAGGCGCACAAGATCGAGATTCCGGTGGCCAACGTGCTCGCGATCTACGCGCGCGAGAACGGCCAGGGGATGGCGTTCCAGGTCGATGCGGTGGCGGGCGAGGGCGCGGATTCGGGCGCGTTCGAGGACGATGCCGAGCAGGCCGATGAGGTGCGGCGCGACGAGTCGCCTGTCGTGCTGGCGCCGGTTGCCGATCAAGGTGCGAACGAAGAACCGTCCGAAGGCGCCGACGAACCGCCGAAAACCGACGGGGATGGCTCGAAAGGCGGCAGCAGACCTCGCCTCAAGATCGTGAAATGAGGTAGAATCTCGCGCTTACGCCGGCTTAGCTCATCTGGTAGAGCAGTTGATTTGTAATCATCAGGTGGCGGGTTCGAGTCCTGCAGCCGGCACCATATTGAACGAAGGGCCGGGAGATTGATTCTCCCGGCCCTTTGTTTTTTGGATATCCAAGGCGAAACACGCGACGCCGACCGCATGGCAAACCGGCTTCGGCATACGGCATCCAACTCGGTCACAAGCATCGCCCTCGAGGCTGAAGATGCCTATGCTCCCGCCCCGATCCGCACGACGTGCGCTGCGCTGGCAATCCGAGCGCGCATCGCACATCGTTGCGCCCCCCTTTCCCTGTCACGCCCGCGTCATGCTGCGCCCCTAACGTTGCACGTTCCGCCGCGGCGCCACCGTCGCGATTCGGGCGTGCGTAACCCGCACGCGACGCCGTGCTTGCGTCGCGCAACGGTCAACCGGGATCTCGCTCCCGGCGGCGCATCGACTATGCCTCGCGTCATTCCATTCAAAAACACGATCGACGCCGTTCGAACCGGATCGCGGACGATCAGGAGACAAGGACCATGTTGAGTCCGCATGAATTCTCGATGCTGCTGCGCATAGCCCGCGCACCGGACAGCGTCGACCTGGCGAACCCCGCGTTCGCCGTGCTCGTCGAAAAGCGGCTCGTCGACGATACGCAGGTACGCGTGAATGAGGTGGCTGCGCGCCCGGCGCTGACGCCGATCGGCCAGATGCTGCTCGCGCGCTTCGACGAAGCGGCCTGAGCGAAGAGAGCGGGAGAGAAGAGGCGTCACGCCTTCGCCGCAGCGAGTGACGTGACGCAACGCGAGCGCGGCGAACCGCTTACTGCGCGACCGGCACCGTCACGTCGCTGCCGAACCAGTGCATCGAGATCTTCTTCAACGTGCCTTCCTTGCGCAGTGACTCCAGCGCATCGTTGATCGCCTTCTCGAACTTCGGATTGCCCTTGCGGAACGGGATCGCCATCTCCTGCTTGCCGCCGTTCAGCACCGCGCCCGAGCGCAGCGGCAGGTTCGACGTCTTGATCATGTACGGCAGCATCAGGCGGTCGTCGAGCGTCGCCTCGATCCGGCCTGCCGCGAGATCACGCAGCTTTTCCGGTGCGCCAGGATACGTCTGCACCTCGATGCCCGGCACGCTGCGCGCCATCTGGTCGTAGTTGGTGCCGAGCGTCACGCCGAGTTTCTTGCCCTTGAAGTCCTCGAGCGACTTGAAGTTGCGCGTGTCGTCCTTGCGCTGGATCAGCTGCGCGGCCGAGTACGTGTACGGCTCGCTGAAGTCGAGCGCCTCCTTGCGCTGCGGCGTGATCGTGACCTGGTTGACGATCACGTCGAACTTGCCGGCCTGCAGCCCCGCGATGATCCCGCTCCATTCGGTCGGGACGAACTGCGTCTTCACGCCGAGCTTGCCGGCAACCGCATTCGCGACGTCGACGTCGAAGCCCTCGAGCTGACCCGACGTGCCGCGCGAGTTGAACGGCGGATACGTGCCTTCGAGGCCGACGCGCAGCACACCGGCTTTCTTCACCGAGTCGAGCAGGTCTTCGGCATGCGCGGCGACGGCCGTGAAACCGAGGGCCGACGCGAGCAGCAGGCCAGATAGCAGGAACTTCGAACGTTTCATCGTGGATCTCCAGTGTTCAGTGTGGTGATGGCGCACCGGGCATCGATCGTGCCCGGGCCGGGCCGAATGACGGGCACGTAGACACTACTCGCAACCGGGCGGCGCCGGAAGTCGAATTGGCCCTGATTGCAATCGATTTCAGCGGGCGGCGGGGTGGCGGCGCGGTGTGATGACGTGGCACGTGAGCGCTGGATGAGCGTTAGAAAGGTTTGCCGTGGACGTTCGGACCAACGATTGAAAATGCTCTTTTAAATCAGGTCATTTTCCGAGTCGGCTAGTAATTTGTCTGTAAAATCGCGCGAGCGAAAATCGCATCACGCGCCATCCGAGGGCGCGTCAAAAGAAGAAAAGGCCGTTGCCATGAACATGCAGAACACTGTTGCCGCATTGCGCGGCGGGTTGCTTCAGCAGGACCGGCTGCTGAAGCTCGATACGCCATTGGGCGCCAACGTGCTGACCGTGCAGCGGGCCGTCGGCCGGTCGCGCATCGGGCGCGCGTACGAATTCACGCTCGATGTGCTGTCGACCGACAGCGATCTGGAGCTTAAAAAGCTGATCGCGCAGCCGGTCACGTTGTGGATCCAGCAAGGCGATCGCAGCTACCGGCCGATCAACGGGTACGTGCACACCGCGCGCCGCCTCGGCGCCGACGGCGGGCTCACGACCTATCAGCTCACGTTCGCCGATTTCACCCATTTCCTGAAGTTTCGCCGAGACCAGCGGCTCTGGAACGACACGACCGTCGACCAGATCATCAGCGACGTGCTGAACCAGCATCCGCAGGCGCAGGGGCATTTCCGCTTCGCGCTGTCGAAACCGCTGCCGAGCCGTTCATACACGCGTCAGCACGACACCGACTGGCATTTCGTGCATCGGCTGATGGAGAGCGAAGGCCTCTACAGCACATGGCAGCAGGCCGACGACGGCAAGTCGCATACGCTCGTGATCACCGACAACCTGCAGGCGTTCGCGCCGCTGTCGCCGGAGACCGTGCGCTTCTATCGGGGCGGCGCGGCGAGCGAAGCCGACGCGTTCACGCAATGGTCGGGCTCGCGCACGCTGCAGAGCGTGACCCGGACGACGCGCACGTTCGACTACAAGAATCCGTCGCAACCGTCGAACCCGAAGGGCACGACGCTGCCGACGATGGGCGGCCAGGGCGAATTGCCCGACCAGCTCGAAGTCTACGAGTACACCGGTGCGTACACGTATCTGGACCAGACACGCGGCGACCATCTGACGAAGCTGCGGATGGAGGAATGGGAGTCGCAAGCGAAGCGCTTTCACGGCGCGGGCGGCGTGCGCGCGATCGATGCCGGCCGTCGTTTTACGCTGGCGGATCATCCCGAACACGATCGCGATCCGGCCGACCAGCGCGAGTTCGCGGCGATCGGCGTCGAATGGTGGATCGAGAACAACCTGCCCGTCGCGAGCAGCAGCGCGGACTTTCCGTACAGCCTGCGCGACGCGTTGACGCAAGCGCAGGAGGGCTACGGTGCCGACGCCGCGTTTCGCGTGCCGCATGATGACGGTTCGGTCGGCTTCTATCTCGTCGAGGTCGAAGCGCAGCGCGTGAGCGTGCCGTATCGCAGCCCGTTCGAGCACGAGAAGCCGAAGATGCATCTCGAGACGGCCATCGTCGTCGGGCCGCAGGGCGAGGAAGTCTATACGGATGAGCTGAACCGGATTCGTGTGCAGTTCGTATGGGATCGTTTGAATCCGGGCAACGAGAACGCGTCGTGCTGGGTGCGCGTCGTGCAGTCGGATACCGGCGGCGGTTACGGTGGCGTGCACGTGCCGCGCATCGGCGAGGAAGTGCTGATCGACTACGTGGGTGGCGATTGCGACCGGCCTTTGGCAGTCGGGCGCGTGTACAACGGCGCGAACCAGCCGCAGTGGCATAGCGACGGGATTCTGTCCGGGTATCGATCGAAAGAGTATTCGGGCAGCGGCTACAACCATCTCGTGATGGACGACGCGACCGGGCAGAACCGCGTGCAGCTGATGAGCAGCAGCGCGAACAGCCTGCTGCATCTGGGCTACCTGATCGACCAGAACGGCAATTCGCGCGGGTCGTATCTGGGCAGCGGGTTCGATCTGCGTTCGGATGCGTATGGCGCGGTGCGGGCGAGTCAGGGCCTGTACGTGACCACGCACCCGAAGGCGCCGAACAGCCAGCCGCTCGACGTGAAGGAAGCGCAGCAGCAACTGGTGACGGGCGAAAGCCTGGTCGAGGCGATGTCGGGCGTGAGCGAGCAGCATCAGGCGGAAAGCCTCAAGGAAGCCCACGACACGATGCGCGCGTTCACCGACGCGACGCAGGACAGCGCGTCGGGCAATGCGTCAGGCGGACGCACGGCAGGCGGCGGCACGGGCAGCGCGAATGCGTTCAAGGAGCCGGTGATGCTGTTCGGCAGCCCGTCGGGGATCGGGATGTCGACACAGCAGTCGCTGCACGTGGTCGCGAACGATCACGTGAACGTCGCGAGCGGACAGAGCGTGCACGTCGCCGCGGGCAAGTCGCTGATCGGCAGCATCGGGCAGAAGCTGAGCCTGTTCGTTCAGAACGCGGGGATGAAGCTGTTCGCCGGCAAGGGCAAGGTCGAGATCCAGGCGCAGTCGGACAACGTCGAGGTGACCGCGCAGAAGGCGGTGAAGGTTGTGTCCGCAACTGACCGGATCGAGATCGCGGCCGACCAGGGGATTCTGCTGACGAGTGGCGGCGGGTACATCCGCATCAAGGACGGCAACATCGAGATTCATACGCCGGGTGCGGTCGATGTGAAGGGCGCGTCGCATACGTTCGCGGGGCCGGCGAGCATGGGATATCCGCTGCCGAGCCCGCGGCCGGACCAGCCGGGGCAGTTGGAGCTGTTTCACAAGTACGTGAACGGCGAGGCGGTGAAGGGCGGGCTGTTCACGGTGAGAGACGTGAACGGCGCCGTGCTGAAGAAAGGGGCGCTCGACAATAGCGGCTATACGGCGGTGAGCGGTTTGCCGCCCGGTGCGGTGCGTGTCGAGTTCGGGAAGGATCCGCGCGAGTCGGCTCAACCCGCAAATTACTTCAAGCAGGCGCAGTGGCCGGTCGAGCCCGTCGAGCCGTCGCCGCAGGCGGCGCAAGCCGCGGCGACGGAGCAGCTCGCGAGCCAGTTGAAGGGGATGGCGCCTGCGGCGACGACGGCTGCGATGGGGCTTGCGAGCGGAGGCGGAGCCGGTGCTGCGTTGGGCGGACTGGCGAGTTCCGCATTGCCGGCCGCGGCAAGTGCGCTGGGTGGGGCAGGCGCGGTTTCCGCGCTACAGACGGCATCGAGCCTGGGCAGTGCCGCGAAGCAGGTGGCCGGGATGGTGCAGGCAGCTCGCCAAGGTGGGCTCGCGGCGCTGGCCGCGCCGGCTGCGAATGCGGCATCCGGTGCGCTGCAGGGCGCGCTACCCGGTGTCGCCGGGATCGCCGGAAAGGGCGCTACGACGGTGGCGTCGGCCGCCGGTGCGACCGGCATGAAGCTTCCGACGAGCGGGTTCGGCGGACCGCTGAAATCCTGAGAGGGCGGCTCGTCAGCCGTCTTGAAAAAACGAATTGAACGAACAACGACATGGCACAACAACTTCCACCTGGCGCCGAGAAGGAACAGGCCGTTTCCTGGCTCAGCGATATTTCGCCGAAAGATGTAGCGGCGGGAGGCGACCGTTTCAACAAGTGGCTGCTCAAGATCAGCGGCAATCACATTTCGTTCGAGGATCTCAAGACCTTCGCAAGCGCGGTGCCGATCATCGGCAACCTGATGGCGTTTTACGATGCGGTGTGCGACATCGTGATGATCGTCGAGAAGCGCCACGCCAATCTGCTCGATTACCTTGGGCTTGCGATCAACCTGATCGGCGTCATTCCGGTTCCGCCGCCACTCGCGTCGTTCCGACTGTCGGCACGGCCGCTGCTGGCGCTCGTGCGCAATCAATTGCTGGTGTCTCGCGGCAATCTCGGCGCGGCGCTCATTTCGGTGCTCGTCACGCATGTCAACGCCGCGGCCGCGACCGAAATCGAGAACTTCCTGAAGACCCTGCAGGACGTTCTTGTCGAACTGCTGAACGACTGCGCGCATAAGGCGCAGGAGTTGATGCTCGGTATTGCTACCGGGCTGGAACTCGCCCTCAAAGGGCAAATTTTCGACAGCAGTGCCAACGTGCGGCGTACTGCGCAGATCGCCCGGAAGATGGACAAGCGGTCCTGGTACAACCCGATGCTGGTGGTTGATGCGATCGAGTACGGTTACGAAGGTTCGATCGCGTTGGGGAAGCAAGCCGGGAACGCGACGGTCGGGACTGCGGCGAAGCTTGCTCCGGATTCGTGGCTGCAACCGTTCCGCGATATCGTCGCGTTCCTGAAGGACGAGGCGCCGAAAGTCGCGAAGGCGATCCGCGATCTGAACGGCAGCGAAGAAGGCAAGATGCTGTGGCTGATCGCGCAAGTGATCGAGGCCGTGGCAAGGGTGCGCGCACGCGGGAAGCTTCACGAAAAGGCCGCCGACGTGCCGCCCGGCGGCAAGGGGCGCGCGCAGCACGATCGTCCTCAGGAGCCGGCGGGTGCGATCGGACAGCAGGCGCATGCGGAAGGCGCCGGCCAGAGTCCTTGTAAAAGTTGCGGGATTGGCGCGTCGACCGGGTCGATCGATTTTGCTTTCGGCGATGAGACGTTCACTCACACGGACTTTGAACTGCCCGGCGCACTGCCGCTCGTCTGGGCGCGCACGTACCGGTCGCGCCTCTCTGCATACGACAACGGAGAACTTGGCGCGCGGTGGCTCACGCCATACACGACGCGCATCGATGTCGAAGGCGATACATGGTTCTTTCGCGATGCCAGCGGGCGCAGCATCGAATATCGAGCGCTTGCAGCCGGAGGTGTGCATGACGATCTCGCGGAAAACCTGACGCTGACGCGTCTGGACGAGACGTGGGTCGCGATCGCATACGGCCACGACGAGCTTCACGTGTATGAACGGCGCGGCAATGCGTTCCGGCTTGCGATGCAGAAGGACCGTGCAGGCAATGCGATCACGCTCGATTACGACGCGCTCGACCGCGTGGCACGCCTGATCGATGCGAGCGGCAACGTGCTGTCGTTCGAGCACGACAAGCAAGGCCGGATCGTGCTGATCGAGCAGGTGCTCGACGATGGAAAGCGCCGTACGCTTGCGAGCTACGCCTATGACGAAGCGGGCGATCTCGTGCGCGCAACCGACCGGTATGGCAACGCGTGGAGCTATCAGTACCACCGTCATCTCGTGACGCGCTATACCGATCGCACCGGCCGCGGGATGACGCTCGAATGGGACGGCGCGGACGCTGAAGACAACGCGAACGCGAAATGCGTGCGCGAGTACGCGGACGACGGCAGCCTCGATATCCGCCTTGCATGGCATCCGAACATTCGGCTGACCTACGTGACCGATGCGCTCGGTCAGATGTCACGCTACTACTTCAACATCAAGGGATACGTTTATCGAATCGCCTATCCGGACGGCAGCGAGGAATGGTTCCGGCGCGACGAGCATAACAATCTGACGCTGCACATTCTGCAAGACGGCAGCATCGAGCAGATGCGTTATGACGCACGTGGCAACCGGACCTGGCACGAGCGCGCGGACGGCAGCATCGTCGAGATGGCATACGACGGCAAGGATCGGATGATCCGGCTCGTCGATCCGAACGGCCATGTGTGGCAGCGCAAGTACGACGATGCGGGCAATCTCGTCGAAGAAATCGATCCGCTCGAGCATGCGACGAAGTACGCCTACAACGACAAGGGGTTGCCTACGCAGATCACCGATGCGAAGGGCGGCTCGAAGGCGCTTGGATACAACGACGCCGGGCAATTGACGAGCTACACGGACTGCTCCGGAAAGAAGACGGAGTGGCGGTACGACGATATCGGCCGCGTGATCGAGACAAAGGACGCGTCCGGTGGCGTGGTTGCCTATGGTTATGGCCCGAACGGCCAATTGACGGAGACGCGTTCGCCGGCTGGTGTCGAGCACGTGCAATACGACGCTGAAGGCCGGTTGTTGCGGCATACGGATCAACTCAATCGATCGACCCGATACGGCTACGATGCAGTGGGTCGTATTGCGAGCCGCGCGGACGCGCTCGGGCAGACGATTGCGTATCGCTACGACCGTCTCGGCCGCTTGATCGCGCTGACCGATGCGAACCTTGCGACGTACCAGTTCCACTACGATCCGGCGGGGCGGTTGATCGAGGAAATCGGTTTTGACGGCAAGTCGACGCGTTATCAATACGACCCGGACAGCGGCAGCCTTGTTTCGGTTGATGAAGCGGGTTGCGTGATATCGATCGACGTCGACGCAACCGGTCGCCTGATGAAGCGTGTGGCGGGGGAAAGCGAGGAGCGGTTTGCCTACGACCGGAGCGGCAGGCTGATCGACGCGGTGAACCGGTACAGCCGCGTGCAGTTCTTCTTCGATCCGGTCGGCAATTTGGTGCGCGAACATCACGCGTACGATCTGTTCGGCGAGCGGCGTAGCTGCGTCTGGCACCACGAATACGACGAGCTCGGCAACCGACGACGTACCGTGCGGCCGGATGGGCATGCGGTTGACTGGCTGATGTATGGCTCGGGGCATGTGCACGGGATGCTGCTCGATGGCGAGGAGCGTGTGCAATTCGAGCGCGATGACCTGCATCGCGAGACGGTACGCATGTTGTCGAGCAAGGTCGGACAGCGCACGCATTACGACCCGGCAGGACGCGTACTGCAGCAGACGATCCAGCGGTCGACCTCGCCCGCGCCGCTCGCCGAGCGGCGGTATCGCTATGACGCGGTCGGGCAATTGTCGCGGATCGAGGATAGTCGCAAGGGCGGGACGGATTACCGATACGATCCGGTCGGGCGGCTGATCGAGGCGATCAGTCCGGTCGCGAAGGAGCGGTTTGCGTTCGACCCGGCGAGCAACATCATCGATCCGGTGCGGTCCACCGAAGCGCCGGCCGCCCGTTCGAGCCCGGTGCGGCCGGAAAGCACGTTGCCGGTCGAGGTGCCGAAGGTGCTGGGCAACCTGCTGAAGGCGTATGCGGGGATGCACTTCGAGTACGACGCGCGCGGGAATCTGGTGCGCAAGCGTACGCCTGCGGGGGAGCAGGAATACGAGTGGGACGAGTTCAATCGCTTGCTGTCGGCGCGGGTTGCGGAGGCGTCGCGGCAGAGACAGTCACGGTATTTCTATGATGCGTTCGGTCGACGGATCGCTAAGGAGGTGAACGGCGAGCGGACGGTGTTCGGGTGGGATGGCGACGCGCTGGCGTACGAGAGCGATGGCGAGCGTGGCACGCACTATCTTTACGAGCCGGGAACGTTTGTGCCGCTGGCGCAGTATGTGGCGGAACCGGTTGAGGGAATCTCGACGCCGGAGTGGAAGAGTACCGACCGCTATGTGCCGGAGGAGGATCCGCTGCAGAAGATGCCGGAGCGGCGGGGTGACGCGGCGCTGTTCTATTACCACTGCGATCAGATCGGGGCGCCTCAGTTGCTGACGGATGACGACGGCGATGTCGTGTGGGAAGCGTCGTATAAGGCTTGGGGTGAAGCGCGGGAGGTCGTTGCGCGAGTGTCGAAGGCGGCGGGGATCGTGGCGAGGAATTCACTGCGGTTCCAGGGGCAGCAAGTCGATGAAGAGACGGGGTTGCACTTTAACCGCAACCGCTACTACGATCCCCAATCGGGCCGCTTCGTTAGCAAGGACCCGATCGGGTTACAAGGCGGCATCAACGTCTTCCAGTACGCGCCCAATCCAGTGCAGTGGGTCGATCCGTTAGGTCTTTCGAAGCAATGTCGTAAATGTTTGCCTAGCTGCAATGATTACGCGTCTCAGGGGCCGAAAGATCCAACGGAGATGGCCCAAGAACTTTCCAATCAGATCAACCAAAACTCGGTAACGTTCTCTACGCCCACAACACAGGGCCACATTGACCTGCAAGGGGCATCGCATTTCGATAAGGCCACGGGAACCGATATTCCGACACCTCATGTTCAGACTCGTAAAATTAACATAGGACCAAACGGCCAGGTGACGACATCGAAAAAGACGGAGGTTACAAGGGCTGCGACTAAACAAGATGTTCGCGTTGCAAGGGAGTTGGCGAGACGAAAGGGATTGTGCAAATGAGTGATCTTATTAATGCTTTGCAAAACTGGTATACCTCCCAATGTAACGACATTTGGGAGCACTCTTATGGCGTCGAGATTACCAATATCGACAACCCGGGCTGGAAGGTTAAGGTAAGCGGTGCATCAGGAAGGAAGCCCATCGATATGAACGCAGAGCGCGATGAAGACGATTGGATCACAGTGAAGGCGACCGAAACGGAATTCGTCGGGTACGGCGGTCCTGGTAATCTCAATGAACTGCTGGCACTCGTCGTAGATTGGTTGCCGTAAGTGCAAAGGGCCGCGTGAGCGGCCCTTGTTGTCTGTATGATGAGTTGAAGATCGGCGTTCGGGTAGTATGGGTATATGCTACCAATCCGGTTGACTGGATTGATCCAGTGGGACTCAAATACGTACCCCGTAGTCGTGCTTGTGATTTGCTTGGAAAGGATAAGTCGAATAAGTCGAATAAGTCGATAAAAATATTTCTGAATGGCGGCGTGTTGTTTTTAGAGGTACTCTGAAGGAGGAGCGAACGAAGTTCTTGTGCGACGATTTTGTGAAGATTGGGCCGGGAAAGCGTCAGGTTTGCGTGACGCCATCAGATTATAGTGGCGGTCATGGGGTGGGCGGCGCCACTGTGCCGGATACTCCGTATGTTCGTTTTGAGCTCTTGCGGCGACGGGTAACGGAAATCGTCTTGTTACAAAGAACGTGCAAGTTCCACTTGATGCTGGGAATAATGGATGTCAATGATGTTGGAGGTGTTGTGGGAATGCGGTGGAATTTCATTCATCTTTGATTTGAAAGAGGGGGGTGTTCCTTGGTGCGCTAAATGGCCTCAAGGAAGGTAAAAAATTCGAAAAAATGGTGAATGATAAGTTGACCGGGGGGTGATTCGCTTCGCGTTTTTTGCGGGGAGTGATGACGGCTTTAAAAATACCAAAGATGGTGCGGAAGTTATTTTGTCGATTGAGGTGTGTGAGTATGCAGGTCACAAACTAGAGGGGTTGAAGATAGGTAGAGGATTTTCGACGCCTGAGTTCGTGCAGCTAAGAAATTTGAAATCGAAGGGCAAGGTTTTAGATGCATTTTTTGTTATCGGAAAGTAGCGCTTGCAAGCGCGAGTAATGATGGATCTTGGGTTGAGATATAAATATGTCGACGTATGATTGGGTTGCCACGAATGGTGGCATCACTCTCGCGTGACGGACTCCCGCTTTGCCTTCGCGAAAGTTGAATTTGTGCTTCGGAACAGCAGTCAACCCTTGCAGCATCGTTCGGGACTCGGGTGCACTGTCATACGATAGTTGAGGGGTAAGTATGCAAGGGCTTCGGAAGATTATTTTTTCGGTTGAAGAAGGGTGGAGACGGATATCCTAAAATGGAATATGAATCTCTCCGGGGGATATTTTTCGGATGATTTGTCGTACGTCGTCGACAATGTTCCGTATTACGCCTATCGCGTGAATAAGGGGGTACGGTAGCGCATCCGTTCATTGACCGATAGCTCCCGCCGAGCCAACCCCGCGCATACGAACTTGGCATAATCACGCCTTGCTCGACACGAGCGCCGCTGGGCAGACACGCTTGTGCAACCGCCGCATCTTGGCTCGGGCGTATTGACTCCAGTCCCGTTACCACCGCAATACCCATGTCGACCATCACCGCGACCACCGCGTCGCTGAAACACATTCTCGAACGCCCCGGCGATTTCTCCGGTTGGCTCTGCCTGCCGCCGATGCCCTGGACGCTCGATACAGAGGGCGCATTCACCGAAGCCGCCGACGACCCCGAAGCCGCCGCGCCGCCCGCTACCGCACCGCAACCCGGCTGGCGCGTAACGCTGAATAGCGCGACGATCGAGGACATCGTGATCAATGCGCATGACCAGGTCGACGAGCCGAGCGTCGCGCAATTGTTCGACGCGTTCGTGTTCTACGTCGACAACGAGGAATTCATTCTGCTCTGACGACGCACGACGCACGACGACGCGCCCCACGCACCACAGTAAAGAAGGACCGCCGAGCGGTCCTTTCTTCACGAAGCGTCAACATCCGAACGAAGCCTGCCCCTCAAGGCAACGAAATCGTCAAATTCGCCGACTCCGGCCCGACCTTGATCACCTGCGAATAAGGCGCCAACGCCTGCAGCGTCTTGTCCTTGAGATAGGTATTGAGCCCGAGATACCCGAGCAGGGCCACCAGCGCAAACACCGCCCCGATCGCCCAAACCGGGACCTCCCGCTTCAACCGATGCGCGATCTGATCCGGCAGCGGCCAATGCGGCGCAAACGCCGCCCGCTTGCCCTTCATATGCGCGATCTCATCCCCCAGCCGCGCGGTCAGATACGCGAGCTTCTCCGGCCCCTCGAGCAGATACTTGCCCTGGAACCCGAGCAGCAGGCACATATGAAACACCTCGAGCGACTGCAACCGCGCCGCGCCTTGCGCGCGACATTCCTCGAGATACTGAAAGAACTTCTCCCCCGCGAGTTGCTCGCCGAACAGCACGAGCTGCAGCGGCCGGCGTTCCCAGTCGGTGCGGATCTTGAACTGCGACGACAGCACCATTTCATCGACCGCCGCGCAATACGCGAACTTCGCGCCATACACGTCCTCGGCCGGGATGTTCAGCTTCTTCGCGCCACGCTCGAAATCCGCCAGAAACTCCTGGATCTTCGTGCTGAACTCGCTCGCGCTGTCCGGCTCGCGGCCGTTCTTGAGCAGGAACAGCATGAAGAACCCGTCGTACAGCAGGTCGAGCAGCGAACGGGCCTGGAACGCGGCGTCGGTCGACGCCGGGGTATGCAGCGGGGCCGGCGCGTTGTCGCCGAACAGGGAAGGCGCGTAGCTCATGATGTGACCGCGATCAGTTCGAATTTCAGGTCATTGATGCCAGTCGGCGCGTAGATCATCGCGGACTGGGCCTGCAGCATGCGCTCGTACAACGCGCCGCGCGAGTCGAGCTGGAAATAGCATGCACCGGGCCGCACCGGAATCGCGGGCGGCACCTGCGGCATGTACGACAGCCGCACGCCGGGCATTGCCGACAGCACGAGCTTGTCGACGTCGTCGGGCGCGCCGACCTTGAAGCGCGCCGGCACCGCATCGATGAGCTCGACGTTCGGCATGTCCGCTGACACCGCGAGATAGAACTCGGTCTTGTCGTCGATCTTGCCCGAATCGAGGCGGCCGAGGTGGAACGACGGACGCACCTCGTCGAGCGTGATCGCGAAGTAGCGCGTCGAGATCACGGTGTCGAGCAGCTCGCGCAGCATCAGGTCGAGACGCGCGAAGCTCGGGCCCGGATCGTCATGGCGATACACGGGCAGGTCGGCGAGCGTGTATCCCTTCGAGAACGTCATCAGCTGCCCCGCGAGGCGCAGCAGTTCCTGGAACAGCCGCTCCGGATGCAGCGCCGCGTGCTGGTGCAGGTGCGCGAGCGTCGCGAACGCGGCATTCGCCGTGTGCAGCAGCCAGAACGACGCGATGTCGCCCGAGCGGAATTCGATGATGTTCTTCGACGGTTCGCGGTGAAAACCGTACAGCGCGTTCACCTTCGCCTGCAGCGCGTCGACGAGCTGGCGCAGCCGCTGGTGCAGGATCGGCGACGCGTCGATCGCGAGGCACGGCGGCACGAAGCTGTCGTCCATCTCGAAGCCGGACGTCGCTGTGCGGCGCACGCGCACGAGCGGCACCGACAGAAGCTGGTCGCGCGGCTCGCTGTGCGCGATCAGCTTGACCTGCGTCTTCAGGAACGTGATGTCGGCTTCGGCGGCGTCGGTGAAGTTGTCGGCGACGCTCGTCTGCTCGCTGACGAAGCGCGTCATGAAGCCGGCGGCCGGATCGTCGCTGTAGTTGGTGCCGTTCTCGCGCAGCGGGTGCAGCGCGAGGTAGAACACGAATTCGTTGATGCCGTCGGGCAGCGTGTCGAGCGCGATCGGCGGCGGCAGGTCGTCGGCCTGCGGCGCGGCGTAAAGCGCGCCGTCCGGGAACACGAGCGCGAGCTCGGCCACGCGCAGCACGTTGCTGCCGAGCGCATCGCGGTCGATGCGCACCGAGCGCACGCCCCAGTTGTACGGCTGGATCGCCTGGATGGATTCGAACAGGCGCGCCTCGTGGTACGCGTCCTGCCGCTGAAAGTGTTGAGGCCGGAGGAACAGCCCTTCCCCCCACAGCACCTTGGCCGAATAACTCATGTCAAATCCGGTTAATGTCGCGTTGCGATGTAATCGATTTGTTCGTGCCCGAATTAATCGCCATTTTGTTAACTCTTGTTAAATGACATTCGTGCGTCATGTTTAACCGCAGGTCACCGACGAAAGCAAATTCAGCGGTTGCGAAGGCGCACCCTGTTGCGGTGCGATGACAGAGCCGTCGGTGACCGTCATCGCGCAATTATGCAGGCCGATGATTATGCCGGATTTCTCCGACTTTGCCGGGTCGAACGTCAGTTTCCACCGCTGGATTGCGGGATCGCGGAACAGCGCGACGATGCCGAATGCCTGCGCTTCGCGCGACAGCTTTTCGGTTGCCGTATAGCGCTGGCCCGGAATCAGCGTGATTTCACGCACGTTCAGCAGATCGGCGCCCAGCGCGGCCTTTTCCTTGGTCGGATCGGTGAATGCATCGAACGGCGCTTGCTGGAACGAAGTCGGATCCTTCAGCGCGTAAAGCCTGACCACTAACGCGAGCGGCTTGTGATCGTTCGCGGCATTGAGGTTCGGCGCGGCGGCGAGCGTGAGCCCGATGTTGCGCGGCGGTTTCTGGGCATCCGGCACGTCGGGCTTGCCGACGCCGGCGGCCTGCATGACGGCGCTCGCGGCGGAGCCGAGCAGCGGGGCGGCCGCGCATCCGGCCAGGAGCGCGCAGGCAATCAGCGGCAGCGCATAGCGAATCATGGACGATCTCATCGTGTTTCCGGCGTGCCGCCTTTAACTCCCCTGTCAAAACTGCCGGGTATTTCCGCGTTCGCCGCGAATCCCCGGCGTATCGGCCGTTCAACTATTAAGCACACGCGCCCGGCAGCGTGCCTTCGGAAATTTTTTCCGTCGTTCGCGCAAAGCGTTGCAGGCCAAGTAAAACTTGCGCATTCCGGTCGATGCGAAAGCCGTCGGCGAGCCGCTACCAGAGGCGTTTCGAGGGGGTAGCGCACGATTTTAAAAGGAATTACTCTGCACGCAGCGATTGAATTATGAAAAATTGATCGGTACTATACCCGCGCGCTTCTTGCAAAGCAAAAGAACCAGATTCTCAACGATTTTAATACTCACGCGCCGGTGGATATAACGATGAAAGACCGTCTCTTCGCAAAACTTTCTGGGGTAGTGCTGGCTTGCGGCGTGATCGCCGGTTGTGCGAGCCAGCCGCCGGCGCCGCCGTCTGCCGAGGTGTTCAACAAGTCGCTGGCCGATGCGGACGCCGTCGCGAAATCGGGTGACCAGGACAAGGCGCTCGGCCTGTACCAGCAGCTCGCGAAGTCGGATCCGACGCGCGAGGAGCCGTGGTCGCGCATCGCGCAGATCCAGTTTGCCCAGAACCACTACGGCCAGGCGATCGTCGCCGCGCAGGAAGCACTGCAGCGCGATGCGACCGACCGTCAGGCGAAGAGCGTGCTCGCGGTCGCGGGGCTGCGGATCGCGACGCAGTCGCTCGGCGAACTGCGCCAGGATTCGTCGCTCGCGGGCGATGCGAAGTCGGACGCGCAGGCGCTCGCGAAGCAGCTGCGCGACACGCTCGGCGAATCGGCGCTGTTCCCGCCGGAGCAGAAGACGCAAACGCGCAAGGTCGTGCGTCGCCAGATTCACCGTCCGAAGGCCGGCGCCGGCGCTGCAACCGAGGTCGCCGCCGGTGCTGCCACCACGCCGACGGCGTCGGGCAACACCGCGCCGCAGAAGGGCGGCGCCGATCCGTTCAGCGCACTGCGCAACTGACGCGATAACCACAACTAACCTGGGAGCCGTCGAGATGGCCAAGAAAGAAAGCATTCAGAAAAGCTTGCAGAAAATACGGCCGCCGCGCGTCCAGCTGACCTACGAGGTCGAGAAGGGCGACGCGATCGAGGTAAAGGAACTGCCGTTCGTCGTCGGGGTCGTCGGCGATCTGGCGGGCCAGTCGGAAGTCGAGCAGCCGAAGCTGCGCGACCGCAAGTTCGTCAACATCGACCGTGACAACTTCGACGACGTGATGAAGGCGATCGAGCCGCGTGCCGCGTTCCAGGTGGAAAACCGCCTGAGCCCGGAAGGCGGCAAGTTCGCGGTCGACCTGAAGTTCCGTTCGCTGTCGGATTTCAACCCGGACGAAGTCGTCGAACAGGTCGAGCCGCTGCGCCGCCTGCTCGAGGCGCGCTCGAAGCTCGCCGACCTGCGCAACAAGCTCGCCGGCAACGACAAGCTCGAGGACCTGCTGTCCGAAGTGCTGAAGAACACGCAGCAGCTGCAGGAGCTCGCGAAGGGCACCGGCGGCGACAAAGACGGCGAATGACGACGGAGTGTTGAGATGAACCAGCAAACGGCTGCGGCCCAAGCGAGCGGCGCGGAATACGCCGCCGGGACTTCGCTGCTCGACGACATCGTCGAGAAGAGCAAGGTCGCGAAATCCGATTCCGAGCATGCACGTGCGAAGGACCTGATCGGCGAACTCGTGCACCAGGTGCTCGACGGCACGGTGATCGTGTCGGACAACCTGTCGGCGACGATCGACGCGCGCGTCGCGGAACTCGATCGCCTGATCTCCACGCAGCTGTCCGCGGTGATGCACGCGCCGGAATTCCAGCGCCTCGAAAGCACGTGGCGCGGGATGGATTACCTGGTCAAGGAAAGCAACACCGGCCAGACGATCAAGATCAAGGCGCTGCACGCACCGAAGCGCGACCTCGTGCGCGACTTCAAGGGCGCGAGCGAGTTCGACCAGAGCGCGCTGTTCAAGAAGGTCTACGAAGAAGAGTTCGGCACGTTCGGCGGCTCGCCGTTCGGTGCGCTGATCGGCGATTACGAGATCTCGCGCCAGCCGGAAGACATGTACTTCATCGAGCAGATGTCGCACGTCGCGGCGGCCGCGCACGCGCCGTTCATCGCGTCGGCGTCGCCCGAGCTGCTCGGCCTCGAGTCGTTCTCCGACCTCGGCAAGCCGCGCGATCTCGGCAAGGTGTTCGACACGGTCGAATACGCGAAGTGGAAGTCGTTCCGCGATTCGGAAGACTCGCGCTACGTCGGCCTCACGCTGCCGCGCTTCCTCGGCCGCCTGCCGTTCAATCCGAAGGACGGCCAGACGGCGGAGAACTTCAACTTCGTCGAGGACGTCGACGGCACCGAGCACGACAAGTACCTGTGGTGCAACGCGGCGTGGGCCTTCGCGGCACGCCTGACGGCCGCGTTCGACGACTTCGGCTGGTGCGCGGCGATCCGCGGTGTCGAGGGCGGCGGCCTCGTCGAGGACCTGCCGACCCACACGTTCAAGACCGACGACGGTGAAGTCGCGCTGAAGTGCCCGACCGAAATCGCGATCACCGATCGCCGCGAGAAGGAGCTGAGCGACCTCGGCTTCATCCCGCTCGTGCATTGCAAGAACTCGGATTACGCTGCGTTCTTCGCCGCGCAATCGGTGCAGAAACCGAAAAAATACAGCACCGACAGCGCGAATGCGAACGCCGTCCTGTCCGCCCAGCTTCAGTACATCTTCTCGGTATCGCGCGTCGCGCACTACCTGAAGGCGATGATGCGGGACAAGATCGGCAGCTTCGCATCGGCGCAGAACGTAGAGACTTTCCTCAACCGGTGGATTTCGCAGTACGTCCTGCTCGACGACAACGCGTCTCAGGAACAGAAGGCGCAATTTCCGCTGCGCGAGGCATCCATACAAGTGTCGGAGATTCCGGGCAAGCCGGGCTCGTATCGTTCGGTCGCGTTCCTGCGTCCGCACTTTCAGCTCGACGAACTCTCGATTTCTCTGCGACTTGTCGCTGATCTGCCCAAACCGGCAAATTCATAAGCGAGTAAATCGCCCGGGCGGGCCGCCTGGGTAGGACGTTAAAACCACCTCTTTGGGGAGTCGAAGGGCCATGTTACATATGCACTTGCAGTTTGGTAGTCCGGCGGTGAAGGGTGAATCCGCGGACAAGGACCATCAAGGCTGGATCGAGCTGAAATCGTGGGATCACTCGATCGTTCAGCCGCGTTCGGCAACGGCATCGACCGCAGGCGGTCACACGATGACGCGCTGCGAGCACGGCGACATGATTTTCACGAAGGAAATCGATTCGTCGAGCCCGCTGCTGTATCAGCACGCGTCGGGCGGCACCACGTTCGATGAAGTGACGGTCCATTTCTCGCGCGCGGACGGTGAAGGCAAGCGCGTGCAGTATCTGGAAGTGAAGCTCAAGTACGTGATCATCTCGAGCATCGCACCGAGCGTTCGCGAAGAAGGTCTGCCGCTCGAGACGTTCTCGCTGAAGTACGCGGCCGTGCAGTGGAAGCAGACCCAGCAGAAGATCGGCGGCAACCAGGGCGGCAACACGCAAGGCGCCTGGAGCCTGACGAAGAACGACAAGACCTACGCGGTCTAAGGTCGGTTGCGGCAACGGGGCGCTCGGCGTCCCGTTGCCGTTTTCGCTGTGCACGCCGGCCGATGAAAAGATTCGAACCCAGTTTTCTCGACAAGCTGTTCGACGACGAACCGCATCTGCCGGCCTCGGCCGCGATGCGGCAATTGTCGCTGGACGAGCTCAAGAACACGGTCGCCCGCGACGTCGAGGCGATCCTCAACACCCGTATCGCGCACACCGAAATCGAGCTGGCCGCGCTGCCGGAATGCCAGAAGTCGGTGCTGACCTACGGGCTGAACGATTTCGCGGGGCTGAGCCTCGCGAGTCACTACGACCGCGCGTTCATCTGCAAGTCGATCCAGCAGGCCATCGCGCGCCACGAGCCGCGGCTGCAGCAGGTGCAGGTGACGTTCGAGCTGAACGAGCAGTCGACCAACGCGCTTTACTTCGCGATCCAGGCGCTGCTCGTCGTGCACCCGGCCGAGGAGCCGGTGAGTTTCGATGCGATGCTGCAGCCGTCGACGCTGCAGTATTCGGTCACGCGCGCACGCGCGGCCAGAATGCTGTGAATCGAGCTGCCGAGCGGGCCGGACCGCCCGGTGGTGGATCAGGGTCCGGCAGGAAATATTGAGGTTCGGGGTCGTCGATGGAAGAATTGCTGCCGTATTACGAGCGCGAATTATCGTTTTTGCGGCGCTATTCGCGAGATTTCGCCGAGCGCTATCCGAAGATCGCCGCGCGGCTCGCGCTGTCGGGCGAGCACTGCGAGGATCCGCACGTCGAGCGGATGATCGAGTCGTTCGCGCTGCTCGGCGCGCGCATCAACAAGAAGCTCGACGACGACTACCCGGAATTCACCGAAGCGCTGCTGGAAGTGCTGTATCCGCACTACCTGCGGCCGTTCCCGTCTTGCTCGATCGCGCAGTTCACGCCGGCGTCGCCCGGCCAGCAGACCGAACCGGTCGTGATCGACCGCGGCACCGAGCTGAAGAGCCGCCCGATCCGCGGCGTGCAGTGCCGGTTCCGCACCGCGTACGACGTGACGCTCGCGCCGATCCGCATCTCGGAGGCGCGCTACACGCCGGTCGCGCTCGCGCCGAGCGCGACCGTGCTGCCGTCCAACGCGACGGGCGTGATCTCGATCACGTTCGAATCGCTCGCCGCGCAGCTCGATCTCGGCGCGCTGAAGCTGCCGACGCTGCGCGCGCACCTGCATGGCGAGCAGTCGTTCGTCGCTGCGCTGACCGACTGCCTGTTCGTCAACGTGCTCGGCGCGTACGTCGAGCCCGAGCGCAACGGCCGCTGGACCGCGCTGCGCAAGCTGCCGATCGCGCACGCCGGCTTCGACGAGGACGACGCGCTGATCGACTACCCGGCGAAGTCGCACCCCGCGTATCGCCTGCTCACCGAATACTTCGCGTTCCCCGACAAGTTCGATTTCGTCGATTTCGATCTTGCGGCCATCGCGCGCGCGTCGGGCCGCTGCCAGCGCGCGACGCTGCATCTGGTGCTGCAGGACGTGCGCAGCGATTCGCACGTCGCGCGGCTGCTCGAGCTGCTGACGGCCAGCCATTTCCGGCTGTTCTGCACGCCGATCGTCAACCTGTTCCGCCAGCACGGCGAGCCGATCCGCATCACGCACCGCGCGGTGTCGTATCCGGTGATCGCCGAAGCGCGCCGCGCGTTCGCGTACGAGGTGTACTCGATCGATTCGGTGAAGCTCGTCCGGCAGCAGGCGCATGAAGAATCGGTGATCGAGTTCCGGCCGTTCTATTCGCTGCATCACGGCGAATCGGCACGGATCGGTCACTACTGGTTCGCGCGCCGCAACGACTGGGTCGCGCAGAAAAGCCCCGGCTACGAAACCGAGATCTCGATCGTCGACATCGACTTCGAGCCGACCTCGCCGCAGACCGACACGCTGAGCCTCGATCTCACCTGCACGAACCGCGACCTGCCGGCGATGCTCGCCTTCGGCCTCGAAGGCGGCGACCTGTTCCAGGAAGGCGGCGCGCAGACGAGCGGCATCTCGATGCTGCGCCGCCCGACGCAGAGCGTGCGCTTCGAGCGCGGCCGCGCCGCGCACTGGCGGCTCGTGTCGCATCTCGCGCTGAACCACGTGTCGCTGGTCGCGCACGGGCTCGCGCCGCTCAAGGAAATGCTGACGCTGTACGACCTGCGGCGCACCGCCGTGTCGATGCGCCAGATCGACGGCCTCGCCGGCGTCGAGCAGCGCGGCGCCGTGCAGTGGCTGCCCGGCAAGCCGTTCGCGACCTTCGTGCGCGGCATCGAGATCCGCCTGACGATCGACGAGGAGCACTTCGTCGGCGCGAGCCTCGCGTCGTTCGTACGCGTGCTCGACAGCTTCTTCGGGCTGTACGTCCATCTCAACAGTTTCGTTCAACTAGTCGTGGTGTCGAAGCGCACCGGCGAGGAGATCATTCGATGCAAGCCCCGCACCGGCGAATCGATCCTGGCGTAGTCGACGCGCTGCTCGACGAGCCGCACCGCTTCGAGTTCTTCCAGGCGGTGCGCGTGCTCGAAGGGCTATTCGCGCGGCAGGCGTCCGATGCCCCCGGCGCGTGGCGGCAGGGCGACGTCGTCGCGCAGCGCATCGAATTCCGCAACACGCTGTCGCTCGGCTTTCCGCCGAGCGAGATCGAAGGCGCCCGCTCGTTCGACGACGACGGCACGCTGCTCGACTCGGGCGAGGATCGCGGCGCCGCGCTCGCGGCCGGCGAGCTCGGTCACGTCGAACTGACACCCGCATTCTTCGGGCTGCTCGGCGGGCAGGGCGCGCTGCCGCTGCACTACACCGAGCAGATCGTCGCGCGCGAGCACCTGAAGCGCGACCACGCGGCGCGCGCCTTCTTCGACGTGTTCTCGAACCGCGCGACCGCGCTGTTCTACGCGGCGTGGAAGAAATACCGGCTGCCGTTCCATTACGAACTCGACCGCGACGAGCGCTACCTGCCGCTCCTGCTCGCGATCGCCGGCGTGCCGAGCGACGAGGTGCGCGACAGCCTCGCGGCCGGCGCGGGCGGCGTGCTCGACGAGGCCGTCGCCGGCTACGCGCTCGCCGCGCGGCACCGGCCGATGTCGGCTGCCTACCTGCAGCGCACGCTGTCCGATTACTTCCGCGTGCCGGTGAGGATCGACCAGTTCGTCGGCAAGTGGTACGACGTGCCGCCCGACCAGCTGAGCGTGCTCGGCGAGGTCAACGCGGTGCTCGGCGCGACGGCGCTCGTCGGCGAACGCGTATGGCAGCGCGACATGCGCGCGCGGATCGTCGTCGGCCCGCTGTCCAAGCGCGACTACGAGGCGTTCTTGCCCGGTGGCGCGCAGGCCGTCGCGCTCGAGCGGATGCTGACGCTGCTCGCCGGCGTCACGCTCGAATACGAGGTGAAGCTCGTGCTGAAACGCACCGAGGTCGGCGCGAGCGTGCTCGGCGCAGGCTCGCGGCTCGGCTGGGATGCGTTCCTCTGCACCCGCGACGCAGCCGAAGACCGCTCGGACGCCCGCTATGAACTGCACGTGATTCACTGATTCCGAACGACAACAAACAATCGAACCTGAGATCGACGCCATGAGCACGCCCCTGAAGACCCTGATCACGAAACTGAACCCGCTGTGCCGGCACGCGACCGAGCGCGCGGCGAGCGCGTGCCTGGCGCGCGGCCATTACGAGGTCGATCTGGAGCATCTGTTTCTCGCGCTGCTTGACCAGGCGACGGGCGACCTGCCGCTCGCGTTGCGTGCGAGCCGCGTCGATCCGCATGCGCTGCGCGCCGATCTCGAGCGCGAACTCACGCGCCTGAAGACGGGCAACACGCGCACGCCGGTGTTTTCCGTGCACCTGATCGCGCTGTTCGAACAGGCCTGGTTGATCGCATCGCTCGATTCGCAGCTCGGCCGCATCCGTTCGGGGCATCTGCTGCTCGCGCTGCTGACCGCGCCCGATCTCGCGCAGTTCGCGCAGCGCATGTCGTCGCAGTTCGCGGAAATGAACGTGACGGACCTGAAGCACAAGTTCGACGAGATCATGGCCGGTTCGAGCGAGGCCGAGCCGCGCCAGGCGGATGCGGAAGGCAGCGACGTCGCGCCGGCCGCCGACGGCGCCGCGCCCGCGGCCGGCCCGTCGAAGACGCCCGCGCTCGACACGTACACGACCAACCTCACGCAGCGCGCGCGTGACGGCAAGATCGACCCGGTGATCGGCCGCGAAGCCGAGATTCGCCAGGCGATCGACATCCTCATGCGCCGCCGCCAGAACAACCCGATCATGACCGGCGAGGCCGGCGTCGGCAAAACGGCGGTCGTCGAGGGTCTCGCGCTGCGGATCGCGGCCGACGACGTGCCGCCGCCGCTGCGCGGCGTCGCGCTGCACGTGCTGGACATGGGCCTGCTGCAGGCCGGCGCGAGCGTGAAGGGCGAGTTCGAGAACCGCCTGAAGAGCGTGATCGACGAGGTGAAGAAGAGCGCGCACCCGATCATCCTGTTCATCGACGAGGCACACACGATCATCGGCGCGGGCGGCCAGGCCGGCCAGAACGACGCGGCGAACCTGCTGAAACCGGCGCTCGCGCGCGGCGAACTGCGCACGATCGCCGCGACGACCTGGAGCGAATACAAGAAGTACTTCGAGAAGGATGCGGCGCTCGCGCGGCGCTTCCAGGTCGTGAAGGTCGAGGAGCCGAGCGAGCCGCTCGCGGCCGCGATGCTGCGCGGGATGTCCGGGTTGATGGAGAAGCACTTCAACGTGCGGATCCTCGACGACGCGATCACCGAGGCCGTGCGCCTGTCGCATCGCTACATCAGTGGCCGCCAGCTGCCGGACAAGGCGATCAGCGTGCTCGACACCGCGTGCGCGAAGGTCGCGCTCGCGCACAGCGCGACGCCCGCGGCGATCGACGACACGAAGAAGCGCATCGAGCGCATCGACGCGGAAATCGCGTCGCTGGAGCGCGAGGCGGCGGGCGGCGCCGCGCACGACGAGCGCCTGGGCGAACTGCGCGGCGCGCGCGACACGGCGCTCGCGCAATTGACCGAGGACGAGGCGCGCTATGAAGCCGAGCGCGCGATCGTCGTCGAGATCACCGAGCTGCGCGACACGCTCGACCGGGCGCGCGGTCCGTCGGAAGACGGCGAGCCGGTCGACGTGCCGGCCACGCGAGAGAAGCTGGCCGAACGCGTCGCGGCGCTGCACGCGCTGCAGGGCGGCGAGCCGATGGTGCCGCTGCAGGTCGACGGCCACGTCGTCGCCGAGATCGTCGCCGCGTGGACGGGCATTCCGCTCGGCCGGATGGTGAAGGACGAGATCGACACCGTGCTGAACCTGCAGCCGCTGCTGACCGCGCGCGTGATCGGCCAGGACCATGCGCTCGATGCGATCGCGCAACGCGTGCGCACGGCGACCGCGAACCTCGAGGATCCGAACAAGCCGCGCGGCGTGTTCATGTTCGTCGGGCCGTCGGGCGTCGGCAAGACCGAGACGGCGCTCGCGCTGGCCGACATCCTGTACGGCGGCGAGCGCAAGATGGTCACGATCAACATGAGCGAGTACCAGGAAGCGCACAGCGTGTCGGGCCTGAAGGGCTCGCCGCCGGGCTACGTCGGCTACGGCGAGGGCGGCGTGCTGACCGAGGCCGTGCGCCGCAACCCGTATTCCGTCGTGCTGCTCGACGAGGTCGAGAAGGCGCACCCGGACGTGCTCGAGATGTTCTTCCAGGTGTTCGACAAGGGCACGATGGACGACGCCGAAGGGCGCGAGATCGACTTCCGCAATACGCTGATCATCCTGACGTCGAACGTCGGATCGGCCGCGGTGATGCAGGCGTGCCTGAACAAGCCGGCCGAGGAACTGCCCGATCCGGACGCACTCGCCGAGGCGCTGCGCCCGCAGCTGTACAAGACGTTCAAGCCCGCGTTCCTCGGCCGGATGAAGGTCGTGCCGTACTACCCGATTTCCGACGACGTGCTGGCCGAGATCATCGAGCTGAAGCTCGAACGGATCCGTCGCCGCATCGAAGCGAACCACAAGGCCGCGTTCGAGTGGGACGAATCGCTCGTCGACGCGGTGCTCGCGCGCTGCACCGAGGTCGATTCGGGCGCTCGCAACGTCGACCATATTTTGAACGGCACGCTGCTGCCGGAGATCGCGGGCCACGTGCTCGGCCGGATCGCCGACGGCGCGGCCATCGCGCGCATCGCGGTGCGCGCGGACGAGGCCGGCGAATTCGCCTATACGGTCGAATGAGCCCCCGCACGCGACATCTCATGCATCAACGGATTCACTGAACCATGCCGATCAATCTCCCCGAGCTGCTGACGCCGATCAGCGATGCGTCGCCCAGCGGCGACGACCTGCTGTTCTCGAATGAATTCGACGCGATCCAGGACGCGCGGCGCTACGACGATCCGACGCTCGACCAGGGCGAGTGGGTGACCGAGATCAAGGAGGCCGACTGGGGCTTCGTCGTCGATCACGCGGGCGCGCTGCTGCGCACGCGCACCAAGGACCTGCGGCTCGCCGTGTGGCTGACCGAGGCGCTCGCGCTGGAGGACGGCATCACCGGCCTCACCGAAGGCTATGCGCTGCTGGAAGGCCTGTGCCGCGACTACTGGGACACCGTGCATCCGCTGCCGGAAGGCGACGACGTCGAATACCGGCTCGGCAACGTCGCGTGGCTGTCCGGCCGCACGGCCGAGCTGCTGCGCGGCATTCCGGTGACCGACGGCGCATCGAACGCGTTCACCACGCTCGACTGGGAAGTCGCGCAGCATGTGGCGCAGGCCGTGAAGCGCGATCCGGAACACGCGGACGACATCGCGCGCGGCAAGCCGTCGGTCGAGCAGGTCGATGCGTCGCGGCGCGTGACGTCGATCGCGTTCTACACGACGCTGCTCGCGAACCTGAAGGCGTTCGAAATCTCGCTCGACGCGTTCGAGGAGCGGCTCGTCGAACGCGCCGGCGATTCGGCGCCGAGCTTCCGGCAGACGCGCGACGCGTTCGAGACCGTGTACCGGCTCGTCGAGCGCTTCGCGCGCGAGCAGGGCTATACGGGCAGCGCGCCGCATGCGCCGTCGGCGCCGCAGGCGCAGCCCGAGCGCATCGAGCCGAGCTTCGGCGACGCGTTCCACACCGAGGAGACCCATGTGCAGTCGCAGACCGCTCCGCGTCCGCCGGTGACGCAAATGATCGCCGGCATCCAGAACCGTGCGCAGGCCGTCGACCAGCTTCGTGCGGTCGCGCGCTACTTCCGCCAGACCGAGCCGCACAGCCCGGTCGCGTATCTCGCGGACAAGGCCGCCGAATGGGCCGACATGCCGCTGCACAAGTGGCTCGAGAGCGTCGTGAAGGACGACGGGTCGCTGTCGCACATCCGCGAGCTGCTGGGGGTGAGGCCCGACGAGCAGTCGTGAGCCGCCGCTTGTTGACCTGAGAGCGCGGGCCCGGCGGGCTCGCGATGAACGAGAAGAAGGGTGACGCATGAACGTGACCGAACTGGCACAGGCGATTCGTGGTGGCCTGATCCAGCAGGATCGGCTGCTGAAGACGGACATCCCGTCGCTGCCGAACAATGCGCTCGTGCCGCGCCGCGCGGTGACCCGTTCGGCGCTCGGCCGCGATTTCAGCGTGGCGCTCGATCTGGTGTCCACCGCGAGCGACGTCGAGCTCAAGACGCTGATCGCGCAGCCGATCACGCTGTGGATCCAGCAGCCGGACAAGTCGTATCTGCCGATCAACGGCTATGTCCACACGGCGCGACGGCTCGGCGCCGACGGCAGCCTGTCGAGTTACCAACTGCGCTTCGCGTCGTGGATGCATTTCCTCAAGTTCCGCAGCGACATGCGGTACTGGCAGGACCAGCCGGTCGACGCGATTCTCTCCGACGTGTTCGATACGCATCCGCAGGCCAGGGGCCAATACCAGTTCGCGTTGTCGAAACCGTTGCCGTCCCGGTCGTACTGTCGCCAGAGCGAAACCGACTGGAACTTCGTGCACCGGCTGATGGAGGACGAAGGGCTGTTCGGGTTCTGGCGGCACAGCGAAGACGGGAAGGCGCATACGCTCGTCATCACCGACGACGTGCATGCGGTCGATGCGCTGTCCCCGAATGTCGTTACGTTCGATCGTTCCGGCAGCGGCACCGAAACCGCCGGGTTTACGCAATGGACCGCATCGCGGACGTTGCAAAGCACGCTGCACACGACGCGCACCTTCGACTACAAAGCGCCGTCGTCGGCGGGCAATCCGAACGGCACGTCGCTGCCGACCAAGGCCGGCCAGGGGGACCTGCCGGGCCAGGCGGAAATCTACGAATACACCGGCGCGTACACGTATCCGGGCCAGGACCGCGGCGAACACCTGTCGAAGATTCGTCTCGAGGAATGGGAGTCGCGCGCGAAGCGCTTCTTCGGCGTGGGCGGCGTGCGCGCGATCGATGCCGGCCGGCGCTTCACGCTGACCGGTCATCCCGAGCACGACCGCGATTCGGCGAGCGAGCGCGAGTTCGCGGCCATCGGCGTCACGCGGTACATCGAGAACAATCTGCCGGTTTCGGACCACGAAGCGAGTTTTCCGCATAGCCTGCAGGACCAGCTGGCGCAGGTGAAGGCCGGTCACGGGGAAGCGGCTGCGTGCCAGGTCGCGCATGACGACGGCTCCGCCGGGTTCTATCTCGTCGAGGTCGAAGCGCAGCGCGCGAGCGTGCCGTACCGCAGCCCGTTCGAGCATCGCAAGCCCGCGATGCAGCTCGAGACGGCGATCGTCGTCGGGCCGAAGGGCGAAGAGGTTTATACGGACGAGCTGAACCGGATCAAGGTCATGTTCGTCTGGGACCGCCAGAGCGAAGGCCGCGAGAACGCGTCGTGCTGGATACGTGTCGTGCAGTCCGATACCGGCGGCGGGTACGGCGGCGTGCATATTCCGCGGGTCGGCGAGGAAGTGCTGATCGGCTACATCGGCGGCGACTGCGACCGTCCGATCGTCATGCATCGCGTGTACAACGGTGCGACCAGGCCGCAGTGGCATAGCAACGGGATCCTGTCGGGCTTCCGGTCGAAGGAGTATGCAGGATCGGGGCACAACGAGATGGTGCTCGACGACGCGACCGGGCAGAACCGCGCGCGCCTGTTCAGCAGCAGTGCGAATTCGTTGCTTCATCTCGGCTATCTGATCGAGCAGAACGGGAACACGCGCGGTGCGTATCTCGGCTCAGGCTTTGACCTGCGCACGGATGCGTACGGCGCGATGCGAGCCGGGCAGGGCCTGTACGTGACGACGCATCCGAAGCAGGCGAACAGCCAGCCGCTCGACGTGAGTGAGGCGAAGCAGCAGCTTGGCAATGCGCAGGGGCAGATCGAATCGATGTCGCAGGTCAGCGAGATGCATCAGGCGGAGAGTCTCGGCACCGGTCGCGATGCGCTCAAGCAATTCGCCGAGGCGACGCAGAACAGCGTGGCGGGGGCGGCCTCGGGCGGTGGCAGGACCGCAGGCGGCGGGACGGGGAATGCGAATGCGTTCAAGGAGCCGGTGATGTTGTTCGCGAGCCCGGCGGGGATTGGGGTGGCGTCGCAGCAGTCGGTGCACCTGGCGAGCGACCGGCAGACCAATATCGTCAGTGGTCAAAGTACGTTCATTACCAGCGGGAAGTCGCTGATCGCCGGCATCCGGGATCGCATCAGCCTGTTCGCGCAGAACGCCGGGATGAAGCTGTTCGCCGCGAAGGGCAAGGTCGAGGTTCAGGCGCATGCGGACAGCATCGAACTCACAGCGCAGAAGACCGTGAAGATGATGGCGGCGACCGAGGCCGTCGACGTGGCCGCGAAGCAGGAGATCCTGCTCACGTCGGGTGGCGCCTATATCCGGATCAAGGGCGGCAACATCGAGATTCACGCGCCGGGGAAGGTAGATTTCAAGGGCGCTCAGCACCAGTTCAGCGGACCGACGAGCATGCAGTATCCGCTGCCCGCGATGCCGGGCGGCACGTGCAAGCAATGCGTGCTGAATGCGCATAGCGGTCGTGAATCGATGGTCGAGGCGGATTGATGGACGAAGTCAACGATACGGGTGACACCATCGAGATGGCGGCGGATGGGCCCAATCCGCGCGAGCGTGAATGGCCGGCGTTCGTGGAGACGCTGAAGGCATCGCTGGAGCACGAGGCCGGCGACGGCAGACCGATGCGTCTGTACGTGCTCGTCGACACGCGCGGTTATCAGGAGCTGGACACGCAGCTGGCAGCCGTGCGCGGCCTGCGTTACGCGTCCCTTTGGACCGATACCGGGCTGGATGCCTATACGGATATCGCACCGTACCTGATTGCGTTCGACGGTCGCGCACTCGACGGCGGGGATGCGGAGCAGCATCGCGTGCTGCGTCAGCTGTGGCTGGATGCCGTCGATCTGCATGCGGTGACGTGGTTGTGCTCGGCGTGGTCGTTCGACGCGCTGGATGCACATCTGCGCCAGTACGTGAAGTACGCGCTGCCGAACGGTCGCGCGTACTACCTGTTCTTCTTCGACAATCTTGTATTCGGGCGGCTCCGACAGGTGTGGAGCGACACGCAGGCGCAGCAGTTCGTCGCGCCGTTTAGCGAGATCCGATATCGCGGTCGTCGGCTCGACGAAGTCGTGTGGCGCAACGACACGCCGGCGGTTGAAGGTGTGATGTCGGCAAGCGACGCACCGGACCTCAGCGAGCGGCAGCACGCGCTACTGATCGAGCTCGGGTACCCGGACAAGCTCGTGCTGAAGTTTCGCGAGACGATGGCGGCGGTGGTCGATCACCTGTCCGATGCGGAACTCCATGATCAGGTTGTCGAGCAACTCGAACGCGCAGCAGCGCACGGGATTGCCGAAGAAGCGGAATTGCAGTGCTACGTAATGACGGGCGTGCTGGTTGCGCCCCGGTTCGACGAGCATCCGGCGGTGCGGGTGTGCCTTGGAGCCGTGGCGCATGGAGAGACGACGCTCAATGACGCGTTGGCGACGATCGACGACGCGACATGGAATGCGATTCGCGATGCGCACGAGCGGGAATCGATGGAGGCGCTTCGTGGCGTGGCGTAGGTCCGCGCCGGCGATGTGCCTGGTTGCGGCGGCTTTGAGCGCGTGTGGCAAGTCGGAGCCGGTGTATAGCGGAGTTTCGGTAATGGGTCGGAATTATCTGCCGTACAACATGAGCGGCTTCACCGTGATGGACGCGTTTGGAAACAAGGCAAGCGGCGGCGGGGACGACCCGCCGGGTGCAGGTGGGGGGAGCGTGACGTGTTGCTACCAACTCAAGGGCGCCGAGTTCACGGTCGAATGGAAGTATTACGATGCAGACCGATGGACGATGGACGACTCGCACATGCAGGAGGTCGAGACAAAGGTCGTGATGCCACCGTCGGTCGTTCCTGAGCAGCTCGGCGCCCGCATTCTCGAAGTTCATTTCTATCCGGATCGTCACGTCGAGCTTCAATTTCCGGGCGAACTTCTCGACAAGTCGCGTATTCCGATCGTCGAGGTTTCCCGATGGATGGCGACTCGTTATCAGGCGCAACTGGATAGGAAATTTGCAGATACGGACGGGCAATCGCATCGTCGCATCGCGCGTGCAGTGGCTGCTGCGTGGCTGAAATATCGGCTGACCGACTGGCGTGATCTCGCGCAATACGTGTACTTCGACCTGCTGGTGAACAGTCGATTCGATTCGCACCCGACGGTCCAGCGCATCTTGCAGACTGATGCCAGTCAACCCGGTACGTTCGCGAAGTCGATGCAGACCTTGTCGAAGAACGTGCTGTCGGCTTTGGCGAGCGGCCGCTTCGAACCCGTGGCTGTCCCGGCGGTTCCTGACGGCTTGCTGCCGTCACCGCGTATGGACGAGGCGCGACATGGTTGATTTCGTGGGGAGAGGTTCTGGCTATGAGTGGAAGGGCCGCTTACGTGACGGGCGGAACGATACCGATGCGTGGGATATGCCTGCAACGCATGCTCGACAATATTCGGAAGGAAAACATCAGTGAATAGCACGACGGGATTTTCGGGGCTGGCGAGCCGTGTTCTGGCTGGGTGTCTGCTCGTGACGGCCATGGCGGCGTGCGGCAAGTCGGAGCCGACATATAGCGGCGTTTCGGTCATCGCTCACAACTATCTGCCGTACAACCTGGACGGGTTCACGATCACCGATGCCCACGGAAACAAGGCGGGTGGGGGGAACAGCTTGCCGGGTGGTGGGGGCGGGGTGACGTGTTGCTACAAGCTCCAGGGAACCGAGTTCACGGTCAAGTGGAATTACGTCGACGTCGACCAGTGGCATAAAGGCAATGAGGAAACGCTTCACGCCGAGGCAAAGGCGACGTTGCCCCCATCGCAGGTTCCGGAGAAGGTAGGCGATCGAATCCTCGAGGTTCACTTCTATCCGGATCGTCACGTCGAGCTTCAGTTTCCTGGCGCGTTGATGGACGAATCGCGTATTCCGATGATCGATGTGTCGCGCTGGATGGCGAGCAGGTATCAGGCGCAATTGAGCAAGCGGTACGACGAGCGTGAAGACCAGCAGTTTCGTCGTGTCGCTCGAGTTGTTGCGTTGGCATGGTTGAAGTACCGCCTCGTCGATCTCGACGATTTGAAGCAGTACGCTTACTACAACCTGCTCGTGAACAGTCGCTTCGACTCGCATCCGGAGATCCAGCGCATGTTGCAAGCGGATGCCGGCAAGCCAGGCGCTTTTGCGAAGTCCATGCAATCGTTGCCGAAGAATGTTCTGTCTGAATTGACGAGCGACAAGTTCGAACCGGTCGCAGTGCCACCCATATCCGACGGGCTGGTTCCGCCGCCGCGTGTCGAGGAGAAAAAGCATGGCTGAAAGAGTCAAACTCGATCCGGATGACGCGACGCCAACATCCGTATACGCCCAAATCGCAAACCAGAATGCGACGATGTACCCGAAGGGCGATTGCATGCCGTGCGGCGCGACGATTCGGATGGGCTTTTTCTTCGATGCATTCGGACGCCATCGCGATATCGACGATCCATCGAGTTCGCAATACTCCAATATCGCCCGGCTCTGGGAAGCGCATCGCGATATGGAGGATCCGAGACGGCCCGCGAATCAGTTCTGGTTTCGCTTCTATTATTCGGGATTGGGCACGCCCCTCAACGAGTCAGCCAAGGCCGAGGAATGGATCAATGCTGCCGTAGCCGCGAGCAAGATGGGGGGCAAGAAGGCGTTGAGCGGAGCGCAATCGGTCGCCAAGTCGTTCACGCGCGTCAATACGCCGCTCAAGCAGGCCAGCGTAAAAAAACGTGTCGACGACGTAAAGAAGCAGCTCATCGATGGGTTCCTCGAGGGGGACTTCTCGCTTCGACCAATCGACAAGGCATTCCAGGATCTTCGGAAGGATATCGAACGCATTCCCGCTCAGGCGCGGCGTGTCATGAACGTCTTGAATGCATCGCCGGAGCGATACTGGGAACGAACCAAGGCGACCGGAACGCTGCTGTGGCGCAACGCGAAGAACGACTTCAAGAACAACGTCAAAGGCACTCCGATGAAGGCGGGCTGGGCGGTCGCTCGCAGCCTCTTTGTCGGTATAGCGATGGAGAACGTGCCGATCGTGCGTGACAATTCCGTCATGGCCAAAGCTTTCGGCACAGGTGTCGATACGCGGTTGATCGCCGCCAAGGACCAGTTCAAGACTGCGTACGAGGCCGTCAAGAGCCAGATGCCGAAAGTCCGGGCGATCGAGGTTTCGGTGTTCGGCGCGGATCGAGGGTGCGTGCTCGCACGTGCGTTCATCAACGATCTGGCGGAGAAATACAAGCGCAGGGACGACACGGATCTCGCTATTGACGGTGTGTCGATTCAGATCAAATTCGTCGGATTGCTCGATGCAGTTTCGTCCATCATGTCGGAGGAGGCCGGCGAGCTGATCGGAATGGTGCCTTATCTGGGTATGCTCAAAACCAGCTTCAAGGATCGTCCTCTCGCCATCCCGGCCAGTGTGCAGCGCTGCGTTCATTTTGCCGCTGCGCATGAGATGCGCTTCTATCAGCGACTCGACAGTCTCGAGAAAACCCGTGGCGAACAGTTTCTCTATCCGGGCACGAGCTGTGATGTCGTCGGCGGCGCGCCGAGCGGGGCCATGGGGCTCAATGCCGAATTGATGAGAGTCCCGCTGCAAGACATGTTGCTGGAAGCGATCAAGGCGGGCGCGGTCATGGACACCATGGAGGATCTGTACCTGTACAACGCGCCGGTGTTCAAGCGTTTCAAGCTCTCGGATCCGATCAAGTACGGTGGTAAGGAGTATCGAATCAAGGCGCTGGTCAACGCCTACCGCACCCTCGTCCCGCGCAAGCCCGGCGCCGACTTCATGGAGCATTCGAAAGTCTTCATGCGCTGGATTGCAGCCCGCTACATGGATCCCGACTTCCGCCGCACGATTGCCGACCCGGTTGCCGACTGGAAACGCAACGTGAGCGACGCTGACCTGCAGCGCAAGACGGCGAAGTCGCAACTCGACTGGGAACTGCAGCGACAAGGCATCAACATGAGCATGCTAGCCAGCCGCAGCCAGGAGGACCAGGCGAAGCTGCGGGGCATGAAGGCAGCGAGCGACGCGGCACAAAAGCGCTATGAGAAGCTGATCGCGGAAGCGCCGAAGGACTATTCGACGGTCTGGGAGCGTCTCGAGAAGGAAGCGGCAAAGAAGCTGCGCCGCGCGTCGTATCAGGACGGCCTGAAGCAATCCGCCGAGCGTATCCGTAACATGCCGGATTCGTGGGACTCCAATAACAAGGCGAGCGCGGACGCGATCGAGGCGGCTATGCTGCCGGAAGCCGAGATGGAGCTGGTGTCGGCCTGGAAGGAAGGGGTCGAAGGCAAGCACCCGCTTCCGCAGGAGGTCATGGCGCTGTTCGACATGCTTGTCCACGATACGTTGTTGACGAGCTGGCAAGACCACGTGCTGGCGCCGTCACTGTACTTCCGCACTCGCGACAAGGATACGTTCGGGTCGAGCGATCTCGCAAAGGAAGCGAAGCAGCGCAAGAAAGACGATCTTGCCGCGGCACGTATCGACCAGGCGGCCAAGCAGAGCCAGGAATGGGCGCGGGGCTACAAGGGCGGCACAACTCCCCCCATTCATTGAGCGGCGTTGCCGGATGACGGAGCGCCTGCCTCGCTGTCTGTCGGGGAAGAGCGCTCCGGGAGATGACCGCCATATTCGAATGCTGAACCGCCGAACATCGACTCACGGCAGATTCAGCATGGCGCCTGGCCTACAAGCAACTCCGCGAAACCGGCCTGCACGTCCGCATCACGCACCGCTGGCGCGATTCCGCGCGCGCCGTGCTTTGCGCCGCACCGCATGCTTTTTGCGATCCTCGATCCACGGAAGCAGCGCAATGCTCACCGCACACAGCATCAAGCCGCCGACCAAGGCGAACAGACCGAATCCGATTTCTCGTACCCATTCCCCGCCCACAACCGCTTCGTTGCGCCGCGCAATACCCGGAAACATCGGCGAAACGCGCAGACCATCGTTCCCGGCCTCGCCGCAATACGTCTTCGTGAACGCGGCGAACTGTTCGCGACCGATGTTCGACGCGGCCGAACGCGAATAAACAGGCGACCCGGCAGGCCGCCACGTCGTGTCGTAGTGCTGCGTCTGCCCTGCACCATAGCGGAAGACGGCGCGCGCTTCCCATGTCACGTCGGACTTGCCATATCGCAGAGACAACTCGCATCGCTCGACGAAGGCGGGGACATGAGGCCATGCACCAGCGCGAACGAGGATGGCCGAATTGATGACGCCCGATGCGCCCACCAGCACGAAGACCGCACCGAAAACCAGAAGAATGGCCGATCGCAAGCAGCGCAGAGCGAATTTCATCGGAATTGCTGGATTCTCGCCATACCCCCGAATGCTCCGCCTACTGCCCCACCCGGAACTCGATCCGCCGATTCCTCGCCCGCCCTTCGGCCGTATCATTCGGCGCAATAGGCTGATCCGGCCCGACCCCTGTCGTCGTCATCTGCTGCGGCGGGATGCTCTTCGTGATCAGATACCCCTTCACCGCGTCCGCACGCGCCTGGCTCAGCGCGATGTTCGACGTCCGGTTCCCGGAGTTGTCGGTATGCCCGATGATGTCGACCGTGCGGTTCTGCATCTTCGCGAGCGCGGCCGCCATCTGATCGAGAATCTGCCTGCCTTGCGGCGTGAGCGTCGCACTGCCCGTTTCGAACTCGATCGTGCGATTCGCGAGCGTCTGGTCGAGCAGCCCCTGCTCGGACGCCGACACGCGCAGCCCGTTCTTGATCGTATAAGTCGGATTCAGCGTATTCGCCATGTCGCTCGCGAGCTGCTGGCGCTGCGCCTCGTTGTGCACCTCGCCCTTCATCTCGATCTGCGTGCCGTTGATCTTCAGCTGGCCTTTGCTGATCTGCTTCAACTGCGCACCGAGCAGCTTCTGCACGTTCGCGCTCCAGTTCGGCGGCGTCGCGACGTCGCCGACCTCGATCTGGTCGACCACGTTCGCCGCGCCGTAGGTGTCGCGCAGCTTCTGCAGCACGGCGGCCTTGGTCGCCTCGTCGGGCACCTTGCCGCCGACCACCACCTGGCCGGGCGACGCGTTCGCGGGCGGCGGTGCGATCGTGCCGGCCGTGCCGCGCACCACCGTGCCGGACGCCGTGGCCGACGCGGCGCCAGGGTTGGCGTTCCCGGGCAGGGCAGTGGCCGCGACCGTGCCGTTGCCGACCGGCGTGACGGTCGCGCCGCCCGTGTTCTGCGCATGGGCCGCGCCGCAGGCGACGAGGCCCGCGGCGGCGAGAGCGGATACGAAGGGCGACAAGCGCGTGCGCCGGACCTGAATCGTGCGTTGCATCCCGTCAGCCTCCGATGAACGCTTCGCGGAAGGCGTCGATGGCGACGCGCAGCGAGAGTTGCGGTTGGTCGAGGTAGCTGACGAGCTTGCTGATCTGGTGATCGTTTTGCGCATGGGCGTCGATCCACTCGGGATCGTCGATGTCGATGTTGTGGGCGGCGTAGGTCTGCGGATCGACGACGCTCAGCAGCGTCTTCGACGACGCGCCGTTGAAGCCGATGATCAGCCGTTCGCGTTCGGCGATCGTGCCGATGAAGATCGCGAGCTCGAAGTCGGCCTGCGCGACGAACGGTGCGATCAGTTCGAGCCAGAACGCGGCGACGAGGCTGCGATAGAACGGGTCGACCGGCAGCGGCAGCGTGAGGCCGCGCTCGATGTGCGACGAGCCACTCTGCATCACGGGCCGCAACAGCGAACCGAGCGCGAGCATCGCGCCGCGCAGCCGCACCGGATGACCGCTTTCGAGCAGCATCTGCTGCAGGCCGTACAGCGACTGGTGTTCGATGAAGTCGTTGAAGGTGCCGTCATGCGACGTGCCGGGGCCGCCGACGTCGATCGGCACCTGCGTATCGCCGAGCGCCTGCAGCGCGCCGGGCGGCTCCTCCTTCGCGAGCAGCGCCGGCATCTGCGCGGCGACGCGCGACCACAGCCGCGCGAACGCGAGCGGGCTGCGCGCGAGGAACGCGAGCGGCCGGTCGACCTCGAGCGCGGTCGCGCCGAGGAACGGGAAACGGCGCATCGACACGTCGTGGCTCGCGACCATGTGGCCCGCGATGGCGAGCTTGCTGCGCGAGCCGAGGAACGCGAAATGCATCGGCTTCGCATCCTCGTAGACGATCTTCCAGCGCGGATCCTCCGCGAGCAGTTCGAGTGCTTGCGCGATCCAGCGATCGAGCGTCTGCAGCAACTGCGGATTGTGCTGGCTCTTCACGAAGTCGCCGCGCGACGGAATCTTGCCGAAGTAGGCGATCTGCGCCTGAACGGTTTGCGTCATTGCGCCCCCTGTGCGTTCGTTGCGGTGGCGGCCGCCGGCGCGCCCGAGCCGGCCTGCGTCGCGTTCTGCGCGGCACCCGCGCTCGCGTCGGCGACCGACGACGGCAGCTGCAGGCCGCGCAGGCTCTGCTGCTGCGGCTGGTCGCCGCCGCTGCTGGTCGGCTGCGACGTGCTGATGATGCGCATCGTCACCGACACGTTCACGCTGCCCTGGACCCACGTGAGGTCGAAGGTGCCGTCCGGACGGCGCTTGCGCTGCGCCGAGTTGATCAGCTTCTCGAGACCGTAGCGGCCCGGTTCGTTGACGAGCTGCACCGTGCGGCCGTCGAAGGTCGTCGCGGACAGCGTCGCGCCCGGCGAGCCCTGCGGGTTCGGCCACACGAAGTTGGTCCACTGCGGCGGCGTGTTGCGGTAGCGCAGCTGCTGGCCGTCGATCGCGATCGTGTATTCCGTCGTGCCCGTGCTCGGCTGCGGCAGGATCTGGAACACGGTCTGCGGTTCGGCCGCCGCGGCCGCGCCGCCCGCGGCGCCGCCGGCGAGCGGGGCGACCCAGCGCGCGAAGCCGTTCGTGAAGTCGGGCGTGAGGCCGATGCCCATGTCGCCCCACGTGCGGGCGGCGAGCGTGTCGCCGCGGCGCACCGCGAGCGGGCCCAGCGTCGTGCCGACGAACTTCGCGATCGCACCGTCCGGACCGAACACCTGCGCGATTTCACCGGCGCCGGCCTCGACCTTCGCGTTCGCCGCGAACGGGTACTTGGTCGCGAGCGAGCTCTGGAACGGCTGGTAGACCTGCGCGTTCCATACCTTGTTGACTTCCGCGCTGGCAGGCTGGATCACCACCGAGAACGCCTGCATCAGCGGCCGCACCAGCAGCGGACGCAGCGACTTGCGTTGCGAATCGGTGAGGCCTGTCAGCATCTGCTCGTCGACGAACTTCAGCGAATCGGCGAGTTCCGAGCCGTTGCCGTCGAGCGTCTGCTGCATCAGCTGGCGCGCGCCGGGGCCGGGGTCGCCCTGGTTCTTGATCACGTTGAAGCGCGTACGGACCTTCGACAGCGAATCCATGTAGCCCTTGAGCATCGACGTGCCGTCGTGCGTCGCGACGATCCGCGCGAGCCCGATGAACTCCTGGCCGATCGGACCCATCGGCACCTCGGCCGGATTGCCGTTGATGTCGATGTTCGCGGCCGCCACCTGGCCGGCCTGCGAGCGCGTGAACAGCTGCTTGACCCAGTTCACGACGCCGGTCTGCGCCTTCTTGATCGCGACGTTCGCCAGCGACGGGTTGTCCCACGACGTCTGGTCGTACGCGGTCTCGAGGATCTTGCGGATCGGCGAATCCTGCGGGTCGCCGAGGCGGTTCATCCCGTCGACGGCCTGGCCGAAGCTGCTGAAGCCCTGCACCGCGATGCCCTGCATGAACTTCTGCCAGTGCTGCGCGTACTCGGTCTTGTACATCCCGACGAGCGTCTTCTGGATCTGCTCGGGGCTGCCTTCCAGCGTCAGGTCGTCCTGCGTCGACGTGTTCAGGACCCAGTCCTTCGCCTGCAGTTCCTTGGTCGCCGCGTCGCGGATCGCCGGCTGCACGTAGTCGAACCACGCTTCGCGCGTGAACGTGCCCGGAATCGCATAGCTGCCGGCGACCAGCCCCTGGTTGCCGTCGCCGACGATGCGCGCGATGGTCATCGGCGCGAAGCGGGTCGACGCGCGCGCCTTGATTTCCTCGTAGACGCGCTGGCGGGCCGGCATGCCGCGCACGACGCGGCGCAGGTTCTCGCGGGTCTGGTCGACGAGCGCGAGGTTCGCGTCGATCATCGGCCAGTCGTTGTCGTTCACGCGGGCGAGATAGAACGAGATCATGCGCTCGGCGCTCTTGATCATCTCGTCGCGCGGCATGTTGCCGCGATTCGTCTCGAGCCAGCCGCGCCAGAAGCGGGCGAGCTGGTCGGTCAGGTGCGCCTGTTCGACGTGACGCTTGTCGGACAGCATCAGGTAGGTCTTCAGCGCGTTGTACGCGTCCTGCACGTTGGTCGGCGACGCGTCGCTGTAGAGGCCGCCTTGCGGCGCGGCCGGCTGTTGCGGCGCGGCGGCGGCGGCCGCCGCCGCGGATGCGCCTTGCGCGGCGCCGGCGAGCGGCGTGGCGCCCGGCGGGTTCGTCGACACGGGAATCGCGCCGCCCTGCACGGCCCCCGATTCCGGCGGGCGCGTCATCGGCACGAGCTGTTCGGGATGCGCGTTCACGTCCTTCATGAACGACGCGAGGTTCTGCGAGACCGGCGCGAGCAGGATCTGGCGCACGCCGTTGTAGTACTCGGTCAGCAGGTGCTGCTCGAGACGGTCGCCCTGGTACAGGCCGAGCGACACCGACACCGGCTTGTCGCGGCGGAACTGTTCGAGCTGTTCGATGCGGTCTTCCAGGATGTCCATTGCCTGCAGGCGCGACTGCAGGTCGTTGCGGCCCTGCTGCAGGCGCGTGACGTTGTCGAGGTCGGCCTGCACGTTCGCGACGAGCTGCTGGTTGCCGATCGTCGACCAGGTCCAGCCGCCGAGCGCGAGTGCGAGCGCCGCGACGAAGCCGAAGAAGGTCGCGTAGCGCAGCCGGGTCTTGGTCGGGCTCGCGAACTGGCGCACGGTCTGGCGGTCCGCGAAGATCACCTTCGAGAACAGGTCGCGCAGGAAGAAGCCGTTCTTCGAGAACGCGCTGTGCGGCTTGGGCAGCGCGCTCGCGTCGAGGCCGAAGCGGTGCGCGATGCGCTGCGCGGCGGCGCTGTTGGTTTCGCCTTCCTGCAGCGCGCTGGTGAAGTAGAAGCCGCGGAAAATAGGCTTGTACTGGAACGGGTTGTTCTCGAACAGCGTCGCGAGGAACGCGCGCAGCGACGGCTTGATCGTCGAGAATTCGAGCGGGAAGCTCAGCTGGCCCGGCGACAGCTGGTTGCCGCGCGACAGCGACAGCTGCGCGACGCTGATTTCCTTCAGCCCTTCGTAGAGTTCCTCGAAGTGCGTGTCGAACTGCGCGACCACGTCGCGCTTGTCATCGGGCTCGTAGGGCAGGGTGGCGCCCCACACGCGGTCGTATTCGTGCTTGTCGCTGCTGCTGAAGAATTCGGTGAAGCCGGTGATCAGGTCGGCCTTGGTGAACATCACGTAGACCGGCGCGAACACCTCGAGCTTCTCCGTCAGCTCCTGAACGCGCTGACGGAGATTCTTCGCGAGGTTGATCGCGAACTCGGGGCGGTTGCCGGTGAGTTCGGCGATGCTCGCGGTGACGATGATGCCGTTGATCGGCGCCTTCGGACGATAGCGCTTCAGCAGGCCGAGAAAGCCGAGCCATTCGCTGCGGTCTTCCTCGTGCACCGAGTAGCGGCCGGCCGTGTCGAGCAGGATTCCTTCGGTCGTGAAGAACCAGTCGCAGTTACGCGTGCCGCCGATGCCGTGGATCACCGCGCTGTTCTTGTCCGCGAACGGAAACTGCAGGCCGGAGTTCAGCACGGCGCTGCTCTTGCCGGCGGCCGGGTTGCCGATCACGATGTACCACGGCAGTTCGTACAGCGCGGAGCCGCCCGACACCTGGCCGATCTTCGACGTCTTGATCGTCTTCACGGCGTCGGACAGGCGCGTGCGCAGCACGTCGAGGTCGGCGGTCTTCGTGTCGGGTGCGAGCGCGGCCGCGGCCGGCGCGGCGATCTTGCCGGTTTCCGCCTGCTCTTCCAGCACCTGGCCGAGCTGCCGGTTCGCGCGCTTCACGCGCCAGCGGCGCACCAGTGCGACGCCGAGCCACAGCACGAGGATCGCCGCGAAGGCGACCGCCGCCCACAGGAGCGGCAGCTGCAGCATGTCGGCAGCGATGAAGAGAATCGCCGCTAGCGCGACGATCCCGACAATCGAGAGCGTACGCGGATGAGTCAGCACGTTGAGGATGCGTTGCATAGGACGTTCAGGTTCCGGTGCGATTCGGTGAGGCGACGCAGGCGCGCCGAGCGGCAAGCGTGGCGCCGCGATGTGTCGCCATGCTGTCAAACGGGATGAAGGGGGCTGGCATCAATGCGCCCGCGGCATCGGAGAAGGCGCGCGCAATAATGAAAGGACGCTGTGAGAATTAAAACGGAAGCGGCGGCCTGAAAAAATCGCGCAACGGAATGCCCGATCGTTTGCGCCGCCCAAATCGTTTCCTGCCGGGTGATTAAAAAGCCCCATGCCGCCCTCATTATTTCTTGTCCGGCAGCCCTGACTAGCTGCCGCGTCCCAGTTTAAAACCGGGTTTATGGTATTCCACGTGCCCGAGATCCATCATTTTCCAACGGCCTCCCCAGGTCAGGCCGACTTGCTCGGCGACCTGTCCGTACAACTGGTAGCCGCGCATCGCCCAGGGATCTTTCTCGGAAATGACCAGCTTGCCGTCGCGCAGAAACGCGTTGTCGGCCGCGAGCCCGAACTGGTGATAACTCTGGAAGGCCGCCGCATTGGTCACGTTGGTGCCCATCTGCGCGAGCCGGTTCTGTCGTTCCGGACTCCGATAACCTTCCAGCAGCGCCATCTCGTAACCATATTGTTCGTGCATGATCTTGTAGACCAGCAGCAAACGCGTACGGAAATCGGGATCCAGCAGGTTCCAGTCGCGGCTTGCATCTCTCAGCGCAGGCCGTACCTGTTCGACTTCCTTCGTGGCAAAGACTTCCGGCGGCAACGGCGGCGGCGGCACGAGCTGTTCGCCCTGCAGCAGCGCGGCGATCTTCTCGTCAGGCACGCGCGCCGTGTCGTCGTACTGAAATAATTGCCGACCGCGTAACGCAATGGCCACCAATGGCGGCGTCGCAAGAATACCTGCCGACACCATAATCATCAAGCGCCGCCGGATCAGTAAATTTTGCACATCACTTAATGCGCCGCGCGTAACGGTTGCCGATTTAACAATTTGACTTCGCGTACGTGCGGCGTGATCGTTCGCGCGGCGCGTCAGGCGGCCGCGAAACTGGGCGACGGATTCGAAAACGGTCGCGCGGATACCCGGTAAAAGCAACAGTGCCGCAACCGCGACGGCAAGGGCGAAATAGGCGACGAGTGCGACGGCAATCAACGAAATCCCCGGAAATTGGAATTGATTGTGTTTTGCAATGCTTGCTCTTAGAATCAGGCTGCTTTGAGAGGCCGGGCTATATTATCGCGGTGAATTAAACCAGGATTCAATGAGACGCTGAATGAGTGCGCCGGAAAATTCAAATTCGAAAACCCCGCCCAGCCTGCTATCCGATACCAAACCGGCAGGCGGGGGCGAACCGCAGCAGTCGCGCATTCTCGCGAATCTGGAAGGACGTGTCACGCCGCCGGTCGAACCTCCGCGCCGTTCGCTGAAGGGGCCGATCGCGGCCGTCGTCGCGCTCGTGGTCGCCGTCGGCGGCTGGGGCGCATGGCGCTGGCAGCAGCAATCCGGCGAGGCGGCCGTCGTGGCCGCCGCGCCCGTGCAGGCACCGGCAAAGGCCGAGCCGGCCAGCGCCGCCGCCGTGCAGGTCGCGCAGAATGCCGCGTCGGCTGCGCCCGTCGTGCAAACGGCGACGATCGTCAACGACGATGCCGCGTCCCAGGTCGTTGCGTCCGCATCGGGCGCGTCGGGCGCGGACAACAGCCGCTTGTCGCGCGCGCTCGCGAACGGTGCCGACGATGCATCGGGCGCGGCCACGGCGGGCGCCGTCGCCGCGACGGCTGCCGCAGCAGCGGCGACGACGAAATCCGCGAAGGCCGACGCCGCGAAGAGCGACAAGGTCGCCGCCCGCAGCAAGGCCGACGCGAAGGTCGATACGAAGGCGGAGGCTCGCAAGCATCACAAGGAACAGCAGGCGGAGCTCGCGCAGGCGAAGAAGCGTCGCGAAGCGACGACCCGTACCGCGAGCGCGAAGGCGTCCGGGAAGGACGACCCGGATGCGGACCTGCTCGCCGCGCTGGTCGCCCGCACGAAGCCGGCCGACAAGAAGGCCGCCGCGCAGAAGGGGCAGGTCGTGCCGACCAAGACGGCCGCCGCGACGGGCGGTTCGCTCGCATCGCGCGTGAAGGATTGCGCGGAGCGCGGCTTCTTCGAGGATCAGCTGTGCCGCTGGCGCGTCTGCGACGGCCACTGGGGCAAGGATCCGGCCTGCCCGACCGCCGCGCAGTCGGAGACGCGGCAGTAACCGGCATCACACCAGCCTGCACATCGCACCTGCGCCGCCCACCGGGCGGCGCGTTGTTTTTGGGGACGTCTTACGCCGGACGGCAGGATGTGACAATGTCACGAAAATGCCGCATGCATCGGGCATACGTTTCCTTCCATTTCCCGGCGTGGCGCCGCAATGCGCGATGCGCGGCGCGGCGAGCGCCGCACGACCTTCGACACGATGGACCTGATCGTACAGACTTACGGCGCCGATACGTCCGGCATGGTGTGCGGATTCCGCTTCGTCCCGGGCGGATCGGGCGCGATGCTCGATGCCGATGCCGCCGCCGCATGGCTGCGCGCGTGCCGCGAGCGCGATGCGGCCGCATCGGACGATTTCGTCTGGCTGCACTTCAATCTCGCGCACGGCGCGAGCGAGCGCTGGATGCGCACGCACCTCGGATTGCCCGACAGCTTCTTCGAATTCCTCCACGAAGGATCGCGCTCGACGCGCATCGAGCAGGAGGACGGCGCGCTACGCGCGATCGTCAACGACGTGATGTTCAACCTCGAGCTGACGCCGTCGGAAATCGCGACGCTGTTCGTCCACGTCGAGCGGCGCATCATGGTCACCGCGCGGCTCAAGCCGCTGCGTTCGGTCGATACGCTGCGCGCCTGCGTGCGCGACGGCGAGCGGTTCCGGTCGCCGGCCGAACTTCTCGTGCACCTGCTGCGCGACCAGGCCGACCTGCTGATCCAGATCATGCGGCGCACGAGCATCGACGTCGATCGCATCGAGGATCGCTTCCTGTCGCAACGGCTCACGTCGAACCGCATCGAGCTCGGCGCGATGCGCCGCACGCTGACGCGGCTGCAGCGCATGCTGGCGCCCGAGCCCGGCTCGATTTTCCGGCTGCTCGCGAAACCGCCCGCGTGGCTGCACGCCGAAGACGTGCAGGAGCTGCGCGAATCGACCGAAGAGTTCTCGCTGGTGCTCGCGGATCTGTCTGGGCTCAACGAGCGGATCAAGCTGTTGCAGGAAGAGATCGGTTCGCGGCTCGACGAGCAGAACAACCGGACGCTGTTCACGCTGACGCTCGTGACCGTGATCGCGCTGCCGATCAACATCGTCGCGGGCTTCTTCGGGATGAACGTCGGCGGCGTGCCGTTCTCGGAGAACAAGCACGGGTTCTGGCTGATGGTGCTGCTGGTCGCGGGCTTTACCGCACTCGCCGCGTGGTGGGCGTTTCGCCGGCGCGACGATCGCTAGGGCCCGTTATTGGCGTGAACAGGCGCCAGGTCGGCATTGGCGCGGCGCCGCACGCGGCGGCAACAAAAAACAGGCCCCGCATCCGGGGCCTGCGTTAGGAGGTGAAGGGACGTGAAGGGACATGAAGCGTCGAACGCCGGCCGGCGCCGCGTATCGCGCGGCACCGGCCGGCCGGATCACGTTACTGAACCAGCGTCTTGCGCGGCTTGAACATGCCCTGGTAGCGCAGCGACGGACGTTCCTTCACCGTCGGCGCGATGCCGCCGAAGCTCGGCGTCTGGCGCAGCTTCATCGCGGCCGGCGAAGCGACCGAGCCGATCGACGTCGAACGCGAAGCCGGCGCGAGGTTGTTCGCGACGAGCAGCGCGGCCTCGCTCTTCAGGTTCGCGAGCAGCACCGGATCGACCGAGCTGTTGACCTGCGTGAGCAGGCCGCTCCACGCGGCGTCGCTGTAGTTCACGACGTAGTAGTCGAGACCGCTCGGATCCGCGACCACGCCCGTGCAGCCGTCGATCCGCGTCTGCGTCTGCGTATCCTTCAGCGCGAGCGTCGTGCGTTTCGCGAGACCCTGGCCGTACGCGAGCGTGATCGGTACCGTCCACTGCAGGCCCGGATACGCGTTCTTGTTCGGGAACGGCTGCTGTTTCAGCGTGACGACCGTCTGGTTCTTCGTCATGTCGCACTGCGTGTCGAGCGAGATCAGCGGCACGCCCGTCTGGCGCACGTAGCTGTCGCCGATCGGGCCGACCGCCTGGCCGCTTTCCTTCGACAGCGCATCCCACAGGCGCTTCGGCGTGCCGTTGCCGAACGAGTAGTCGACCAGGTATTGTTGCAGGCCCTTTCGCAGCGTCTGCTCGCCGAGATAGTTCTCGAGCGTCTTCAGCACATGGCCGCCCTTGTCGTACGTGAACGCGCTCGCGCTCAGCACGAAGTCGTTCGACGCCCAGTCGTTGAAGTTCGGCGCGACCGGGAACGCGTTCGGGCCGATGTCGCGATTGATCACGCGATACTTGTTCTTCACCTGGTCGAGCCAGCTGAACTCGTCGGGGAAGAACTGGATCGTCGTCTTCGTCTCGAAGAACGTCGCGAACGACTCGTTGAGCCAGACGTTGTCCCACCAGTCGGCCGTGACGAGATCGCCGAACCACTGGTGCGCGACTTCGTGCGTCAGCACCTCGTTACCGTAGCGCGACATCGGCTGGCCCGGTTGCGGCAGGATGTCGTCGGCGAACTCGAGGATCGACCCCCAGTTCTCCATCCCGCCGAAGTTCAGGTCCTTCTGCTCCTTGAACGCGTCGTTCGCGGCGACCGTATCGAACTTCGTCAGCGGCAGCGGGATACCCGTGTAGCGGTAATAGAAATCGAGCGCCTGCTTGGTGCGGTCCATCGCCGGCTTGGCCCAGTCGCTCATGCCCGGCGGCGTGAACACGCGCAGGTGCAGGCCGCCCTTGCCGCCCGGCAGCGGGCTCGAGAAGTCGTCCTCGTAGGTGTCGAACATGCCGCCGCCGAAGAACAGCAGGTACGACGGCATCGGCGGCGTCTTCTCGAACTGCACGAGCTTGTAGCCGCCGCCGACGTTGGTCGACGGCTTCTCGGCCGCGTTCGACACGACGCGCCAGTTCTGCGGCACTTCGGCCGTCACTTCATAGGTCGGCCGGAAGGCCGGCTCGTCCCAACCCGGGAACCACTGGCGCGACAGGTTGGTTTCGCCCTGCGTGAGGATCGCGCCGCTCGTCTTGCCGTCGGTGCCCTTCAGGTCGACGCGGAACACGCCTTCGGCGGCCGAGCAGCCCGGATACGGGTCGTCGCCGCAGCTGCCGCCCGTCTGCGTGGCCGGATCGTCGTACGACTTGAAGTTGATGATGCCGGACCATTCCATGTGCAGCGAATAGTTGCCCGGCGCGATCGTGCCGGCGACGGGGCGCAGCTGGTAGAAGTCGCCCTTGTCCTGCGGCGTCGCGATCAGCTGGATGTTGCCCGGCTGCAGCGTGATGCGGCCGTTCGTGAACTTGATCCGGTGGCCGGCGATCACGATGTTGTTGACCGGCTTCAGCACCTTGATCTCGACGTCGGCGCGCCCGTCGAACGCGTTCAGCGCATCGTTCGGGCGGAACCACAGCCGGTAGTTGACCGGTACCACGGTGTCCGGCAGCTCGACGGGCGACACGCTCTTGTCGACGTTGGAGGCTGACGGCGGCGTGTTGGCGGCGGGCGACGAGCTCGAGTGCGGCGCGCCGGCGGAGCTGAGTGCGGAAGCCGAGCCGACGCCGCTGTCGTCGCCGCCGCACCCGGCGAGCGCGAGTGCGGCAACCAGCGGCAGGTAACGCATCTTGTGAATGTTGATCGACATGACTGAAACCTCGATTGTTGAAAGAATCGTTCAGTGCTGTGAAAACGCCGGCAAAAGAAATCCCTCGCCGTTAATCAACAGCGACGAGAAATGCCAATGACGGATTATTCGAAAAGACGGCCGGCCGACTACGTGAAGGTAATCATGGTTTACTGCCCCCTCTGTGTTTCCGGATGTCGGTTAACTGGCCGGTTCAAAATGGCCGGGCGCGGGTTGTACTGAATTGATTTCGCGCGCACGACACGGGGCCGCCCGCCCTGTGCTGGCGTGCATTCCCTTTGAACCGACGACCCACGGGGCTGGCCGTACCAGGCCGCAGGACGGAAGGACGGCGTGTCGCCGTTCCGTAAAATCGCCGTCATACGGCTTGAAGGTTTGTCGGCCTGCTCGAAGGATGCGTAAATATACTTGATGGTTTTGGGTAAAGGAAACGAAAAAATTAGAAAGTGCTTCCCTTGAATTTTTCGCGCGCCATTGAATGCTGGGAGGCATTAATTCGCTTTCTGTTTAGCCGTTCGTTTCCGTAGTTTTAATCTATTAACGATCTCGCTGATGCGCGAAAACTACGAATCAGGGTGCGGCGCGGCGCGCTCGGTACAATGCGGCGACGACCCGCCGATCGATTGCCGCAAGGAGGCCAGCCCATGCCACGAGCCCTGTTCCGTATCGCGCCGCTGCGCGCCATGCTGCTGCTGTTCGCCGCCGTCTTCGCGCTCGGCGGGTGCGCGGGCCTGACGCGCGAGCCCGTGAGCGTGACCGTCGCCGGGCTCGACCCGCTGGCCGGACAGGGCCTCGAGATGCGCTTCAGCCTGAAGCTGCGCGTACAGAACCCGAATGACACGCCGATCGAATTCGACGGCATTTCGGTCGCGCTCGACCTGAACGGCACGCCGTTCGCGAGCGGGGTCAGCGATCGCTCGGGCGTCGTGCCGCGCTTCGGCGAGGCCGTGATCGACGTGCCCGTTTCGGTGTCGGCGTTCGCCGCCGCGCGGCAGGCGTGGAACCTGCCCGGCGCGGCGGCCAGCGGCGAGTTGCCGTACGCGCTGCGCGGCCGGCTCGCCGGCGGCGTGCTCGGCACCGTGCGTTTCAGCGATGCGGGCACGTTGCGCATGCCGGCGACGCCGGGGTGGGGCGGCTAGACGATGCCTGCGCGACGCCCCGGATGCCGGACCGGACGAAGCGGCGTGATTGCAGCGCCGTCTGACGATTTCTGACGATCGTGTTTCGTGCGCCTTACGTTTTGCGCTGCAATCGCGTTTAGACTGCCTCGGTCCGGAGGGCCGGACGACTTTGTGGAGAGGGCACCATGGCAGCGAAATTCGTCATCAAGAAAGCGAACGACGGGCAGTTCCTGTTCCACCTGAAGGCCGCCAACGGCGAGATCATTCTGCGCAGCGAGCTGTACAAGACCAAGGCGTCGGCGGAAAACGGCGTCGCGTCGGTGCGCAAGAACGCACCGGACGACGCACGCTACGAGCGCAAGACCGCGAGCAACGGCCAGTTCATGTTCAACCTGAAGGCCGGCAATCACGAGATCATCGGCACGAGCGAGCTGTACAAGGCTGAAGCCGGCCGCGAGAACGGCATCGCGTCGGTGAAGCAGAACGCGCCGGGCGCGGCGCTCGACGACCAGAGCTGACACGCCGCGAGCATCGCGCGGGTGGCGGCCAGGGCGGTCGCCCGCGCTTTGCCGCGCGGGCAAAGCGCGGTATGGTGTGGTCCGCGCGGCGCACTCCGGTAGTCCGGTAGCGCCGCCTGTCTGAAGCCAACCGTAGCCGAGCTCGCGTGACCGATTTCCCCGTTTTCCACTGGACCGACGCCGACGGCGCCGAACATGCCGTGCGCTGGCGCTCCGAAGCCGGCGTGCAGCCGCCGAAGCGCGCCGTGCCCGCCGACGACCGCCTCACCGCCGACGCGGCGTACCGCCTCGCGTGCGAGGGCACCGCACTCGTCTGGCAGGGCGATTTCCAGAATGCACGCCAGCTCGTGCAGGCGATGGCGCGCCGCGTCGAACGCAAGCCGAAGAAGGCGAAGGCCGCGGTCGGCGTCGACGCGTTCAACCTGCACCGGCTCGCGCAATCGCAGCGCGCCCGCACGCTCGGGATGCTGCTGATCCCGCTCGACGCCGACTACACGATCCCGCTGCGCCGCGCGCCCGACGTGCGCGCCGCATGCGAGGAAGCATACGGCCCGGGCGGCGCGCCGTCGGTCGTGTCGCTGCGCGAACTGCTCGGCCTCGTCGGCGCGCACGAATGGCGCAAGAAGGGCGTGCCGATCCCGGCGCTCGGCGGCGCGCCGATCCATCCGCATTACGGCGTGTTCTCGCCGGTGCGCGGCGAATACGTCGAACTCGTCGCGCGCACGCCGCTGCCCGCGACCTCGCTCGCGTTCGATATCGGCACGGGCACCGGCGTGCTCGCGGCCGTGCTCGCGTCGCGCGGCGTCGAGCGCATCGTCGCGACCGACCAGGATCCGCGCGCGCTCGCATGCGCCCGCGAGAACGTCGCGCGGCTCGGTCATGCCGGGCGCGTCGACGTCGTCGAAGCCGACCTGTTTCCGGCCGGCCGCGCGCCGCTCGTCGTCTGCAACCCGCCGTGGGTGCCGGCCCGTCCGAGCGCGCCGATCGAATACGCGGTCTACGATCCCGACAGCCGCATGCTGCGCGGTTTCCTCGCGGGGCTTGCCGACCATCTCGAACCGGGCGGCGAGGGCTGGCTGATCCTGTCCGATTTTGCCGAGCATCTCGGCCTGCGCCCGCGCGACACGCTGCTGCAATGGATCGACGAAGCCGGCCTCGTCGTGCGCGGCCGCGAAGACATCCGCCCCGCACACCCGAAGTCGGCCGACGCGGACGATCCCCTGCACGCCGCGCGCCGCGCCGAGGTCACGTCGCTCTGGCGGCTCGGCGCGCGAGCCTGATCGCGTATTTTCGGTAAACTGTCGCCATTCCTCACGAATTCCCGCCGCCGGGCCGTGGTCGACCGACCGTGGCCCGGCGCCGTTTCACGATGTCGAACAAGACCTACGAAATCCGTCCGGAGCAGTCCGTCGAGCTGCTGAAGGAACTGCACATCCTGACCCGCGACGGCAAGCTGAACCAGGACAGCCGCCGCAAGCTGAAGCAGGTCTATCACCTGTTCCAGTTCATCGAGCCGCTGCTCGCGAGCGTGCAGGCCGACAAGGGCGGCGTGACGCTCGTCGATCACGGCGCCGGCAAGTCGTATCTCGGCTTCATCCTGTACGACCTGTTCTTCAAGCAGCAGCCGGGGCACGGCACGCCGGCGTCCGCGTCGCACGTGTACGGGATCGAGACGCGCGAGGAACTCGTCACGCGCTCCACCGAACTCGCCGCGCGGCTCGGATTCGGCGGGATGTCGTTCCTGAACCTGTCGGTCGCCGATTCGATCACGTCGCCGAAGCTGCCCGAAACGGTCGACGTCGTCACCGCGCTGCATGCATGCGACACGGCGACCGACGACGCGATCCGGTTCGCGCTCGCGAAGCGCGCGCAGCACATCGTGCTGGTGCCGTGCTGCCAGGCGGAGGTCGCGGGCGTGCTGCGCAAGAACAAGGGCAAGTCGCTCGCGAACGCGCTGACGGAAGTGTGGCGGCATCCGCTGCATACGCGCGAATTCGGCAGCCAGATCACCAACGTGCTGCGCTGCCTGCAGCTCGAGGCGCACGGCTACCAGGTGAGCGTGACCGAGCTGGTCGGCTGGGAGCATTCGATGAAGAACGAGCTGATCATCGCGCAGTACAAGAACTTGCCGCGCCGCAAGCCCGGCGAGCGGCTGAACGAGATCCTCGGCATGTTCGGGCTCGCCGAACTGAACGAGCGCTTCTTCGCGCCGGCACCCGCGGCGGCGGCCGGCGAGGCCGTCGAGCAGTCCGCGGACTGAGGCGGATCGAGGCGACCGAGGCGGACCAAGGCGGACCAAGGCGGACCAAGGCGGACCAAGGCGGACCAAGGCGGACCAAGGCGGACCAAGGCGGACCGACGCCCGGCCCCCGTCCGCCGCGCGCCAGCCACCCGCCGCGCGACGCGTCAGACGTCGTCGCCCGGCCGGCGCATCCATTCACGCCAGCCGTCGTGGCCGAGGCGGCGCAGCGTTTCCTGGTTTTTCTCGTAGATCGCGGATGCGTCCGGGAACGCATCGACCGCGCGCGCGATGCTGTCCTCGCGCAGCAGGTGCAGGATCGGATACGGCGCGCGGTTCGTGTAGTTCTCGATGTCGTCGGCTTCGCTGCCTTCGAACCGGTACTCGGGATGGAAGCTCGCGATCTGCAGCACGCCGTCGAGTCGCAGTTGCCGCACGAGCCGCTCGGCGAAGAACAGCGCATCGTTGTAGTCGACGAAATCCGCGAACGCGCGCGGATAGATCACGAGCGTCGTGTCGACCTGCTGCGGATCCGCCGCTTCGAGCGCGCGCAGCTCGGTTTCGAGATCGGCGAGCGCATCCTCGAGCGTCGTCGCTTCGCTGATCGCATAGCGTACCTGTTCCTTCACATAGACACTCTTCGCGAACGGGCACAGATTGAGCCCGATCACCGCGCGCGCGAGCCAGTGCCGCGTGGCGGCGAGAATGTCGTCGTGGGAGTCGGGGCGGGTATCGGTCATGGCGGAGGCGGTCGGGCGAAGCGGCAGCGAGGGCCGCATTGTAGCCGGAGCGGGCACGCCGGGTCGGCGCGTGCGCCGCCCGTCACGCGCAGGCGGCGTCGATCAGCTGCGTGGCCAGCGCGGGCGCGGTGCCGATCGGCGTTTCGCCGTGCCGGTAGGTCTGGCTGGCCGCGTAGATGCCTTCGACGATGAGCGCGAGCGCGTCGGCGAGCGCTTTCGGCTGCCGGGCGCCCGCGCCTTCGCACAACTCGAGGAGCCGCTTCATCAGCTGTTCCTTGTTCTGCGCGACGCGCTCGCGCGCCGGATGCGACGTATCCGGGAATTCGGCCGCGACGTTGACGAACGGACAGCCGCGATAGTCCTTCTGCGTCGCGCGTTCGGCCAGATCGACGAAATACTGGATCAATTGCGCCTTCGGCTGGCCCGGATGCTTCGCGACGCTCGAATCGAGACGCTCGAAGAAGCACGCATCCATCCGTTCCAGATACGCGAGGATCAGCTCGTCCTTCGACGAGAACTGGCGGTACAGGCTCATCTTGTTGACGCCCGCGCGCTCCACGACCGCCTCGACGCCGACCGCGCGCACCCCTTCCTTGTAAAACAGCTCCTCCGCGGCGCGCAGCAGGTGTTCCTGCGCGGCGGCCGCGGCGATCGGCCGGCGCGTGCGGCGTGCCGGCGGCTTGTTGGCGGCCTCGATGCCCGACATGATGACCCTCGACTGCGTGGTGAATTGCTTGACATGTTACCGACTGGTAACTACGATCGCAACACACTTGTGACCGATCGGTAACAATGCCGACCGGATCGACAGACAAATGCCACGTATCGGCCCGGGTCAGCCGATGCAGCGTGCGGCGGAGGTGGCCCGGAGGTGAGGCGGGGCTGGCGCGCGAGCGCGGGCCAGCCAACTGGAGAGCGACAACATGAACTGGGCAGTGACACGAATCGGCGGGCGCTTCCACTACGGATGGCTCGCGGCGGCGGTGGTTTTCCTGATCCTGCTGGCGGCGGCCGGCACGCGCGCGACGCCGAGCGTGCTGATGGTGCCGCTCGAACGCGAACTCGGCTGGAGCCGCGCGGCGATTTCGCTGGCGATTTCGGTGAACATCGCGCTGTACGGCCTGACGGGCCCGTTCGCGGCCGCGGCGATGCAGCGTTTCGGGCTGCGGCCGACGATCCTGACCGCGCTGGTGACGATGGGCGCGGGCGTCGCGCTGTCGTCGATGATGACGCAGAGCTGGCAGATGGTCGTGATCTGGGGGCTGATGGTCGGCTGCTCGACCGGCGTCGTCGCGCTGACGCTGTCCGCGACTTTCGTCACACGCTGGTTCCATGCGCGGCGCGGGCTCGTGATGGGGATCCTGACCGCGAGCACGGCCACCGGCCAGCTCGTGTTCCTGCCGATGCTCGCGGCGATCGCGCAGCGCCACGGCTGGCGGCCGGTCGTGCTGGTCGTCGCGGTGGCGGCCGCGATCGTGATTCCGCTGGTCGCGTTCCTGCTGCCCGAGCGACCGGCCGACGTGCAGCTGCGCCCGTACGGCGAGCCGGCCGACGCGCCGGCGGCGCCCGACGCGACGAAGGAGAACCCGCTCGCGGTCGCGTTCCGCACGCTGCTGACCGCGAGCCGCTCGCGCGACTTCTGGCTGCTGTTCTTCAGCTTCTTCATCTGCGGCGCGAGCACCAACGGCTACGTCGGCACGCACCTGATCGCGATGTGCAGCGACTACGGGATGTCCGAAGTGCAGGGCGCCTCGCTGCTCGCCGCGATGGGCGTGTTCGACCTGTTCGGCACGACGCTGTCGGGCTGGCTGTCCGACCGCTACGACAACCGCGTGCTGCTGTTCTGGTACTACGGGCTGCGCGGGCTGTCGTTGATCTACCTGCCGCATGCGTTCGGCATCGACTTCTTCGGTCTGCCGCTGTTCGCGATGTTCTACGGGCTCGACTGGATCGCGACCGTGCCGCCGACCGTGCGGCTGGCCACCGACGTGTTCGGCAAGGCCGCGGCGCCGGTCGTGTTCGGCTGGATCGTCGCCGGCCACCAACTGGGCGCGGCGTTCGCGGCGCTCGGCGCGGGGCTGCTGCGCGCGAGCCTCGGCACCTATACGATCGCGTCGATGATCTCGGGCGCGCTCTGCATCGTCGGTGCGCTGATCGTGCTGCGGATCAATCGCGGCCCGTCCCGCGCGGCCGCGCAGGCCGCCTGAGCGCGGTGCGCCGGCCGGCCCGTGCGCGGGTGCGGCCGGTCAATGCAGGATCGGTGATTTGCATTGCGCGGGATGACCGGGCGCGCGACGGCTCAAGCGGTTATGCTTGCGGTTCGCCGGGCGTTCGCGCCCTTCATCGATGTCAGCGAGGAACCGCATGTCCGTCAAACCTGCTCCCACCACTGTTTCGATTCACGACCTGATCGCCGGCCGCTGGAGCCCGCGCGCGTATTCGGACGAGCCGATCAGCGCCGCCGATCTGCACGCGGTGCTCGAAGCGGCGCGCTGGGCGCCGTCCGCCTACAACGCGCAACCGTGGCGCTTCATCGTGTTCGATCGCACGCAGGACGAAGCGGCGTTCAAGCACGCATTCGCGACGCTGGTGCCGTTCAACCAGGGCTGGAACGCGCCGGCGCCGGTGCTGATCGCCGTGACCGCGCATACGCTCACGCCGAAGGGCGAGCCGGCGCCGACCGCGCTGTACGATGCGGGCGCGGCCGCGATGTCGCTGGTGCTGCAGGCGCACGCGCTGGGTCTCGCCGCGCACCAGATGAGCGGCTTCGATGCGAAGGCGTTCCGCGATGCGTTCGAGATTCCGGCCGACGTCGCGATTCCGGCGATCATCTCGCTCGGCCACTACGGCAACGTCGACAAGCTCGACCCGGTATTGCGCGAACGCGAAAAGGCGCCGCGCACGCGCCATGCGATCGGCGAGGTCGTGTATGCGGGCGCATGGAAGAAGGGTTTCGACGCCGCGGCCTGATGGTGCAAGCGGGCAGGCGTGCGTCGAGCACCTTGTCCGCACCGGTTGCCGGTGCGCTGCAGGCGGGCAGCGGCGCGCGTCGGGCACCCCGTCTGCACCTGTCGCCGGTGTGCCGCAAGCGGGTGCCGGGGCGCGTCGAGCACTCTGTCCGAACCTGTCGCCGGTGCGCTGCAAGCGGGCGGCGGGGCGCCTCGGGCACCCCGTCCGCCCCTGTCGCCGGCATGCCGCGGGCGCGCCTGATCTCCGCCCCGGGCCGGTTGCACCGCGCCGGCGGCCGCCCCCGGTTGTGATCCGGCGGGCTTCATGTTAAAAAGCCCGTCCTTTCCGTTTTCGCGCCGGCCATGCTGCGGCACCTTCCCATGACTTACTGCGCGATCGATTTCGGCACGTCCAATTCCGCCGTGGCCCTGCCCGACGGCGATGCCATGCGCCTCGCGCCCGTCGAGGGCGACCACCTGACGCTGCCCACCGCGATCTTCTTCAACAACGACGAGCAGACGGTCGAATACGGCCGGGCGGCGCTCGCGTCCTATATCGACGGTTTCAACGGCCGCCTGATGCGCTCGATGAAGAGCATCCTCGGCTCGCCGCTCGCGGAAACCACGACCGATCTCGGCGACGGCAGCGCGATGGCGTACACGGAGATCATCGCGCGCTTCCTGACGCACCTGAAACGCAAGGCCGAAGCGCGCGCCGGCGCGCCGATCGGCCGCGCGGTGCTCGGCCGGCCGGTGTTCTTCGTCGACGACGATCCGCGCGCCGACCGTCTCGCGCAGGACCAGCTCGAAGCGGCCGCGCAGTCGGTCGGGTTCGCGGACGTGCATTTCCAGTACGAACCGATCGCGGCCGCGTTCGACTACGAGTCGCGCCAGCAGGCCGAGCGGCTCGTGCTGGTCGCCGACATCGGCGGCGGTACGTCGGACTTCTCGCTGGTGCGCGTCGGGCCGGAGCGGATGGCGCGCCTCGAGCGCAAGGACGACGTGCTCGCGCACCACGGCGTGCACGTCGCGGGCACCGATTACGACCGGCGCGTCGAGCTGGCGGCGATCCTGCCGGCGTTCGGCTACCGCGCGCTCGATCCCGAGGGACGCGAGCTGCCGAACCGGATCTACTTCGACCTCGCGACCTGGCACCTCATCAACACGGTCTACACGCCGAAGCGGCTGGGCGAGCTGAAGCTGATGAAGCACCTGTACCAGGACGTGCGGCAGTACGACCGGCTCACGCGCGTGGTCGAGCAGCGGCTCGGGCATGCACTGATGGCGCGCGCGGAAGAAGCGAAGATCGGTGTGGCGGCGGGCGGGGAGACGATGATCGACCTGAACGACGTGGAAGAGGATCTGCAGATCGCGTTCGACGCCGAACGCCTGGTCGACGCGAGCGTCGACGACACGGCGCGCATCGTCGATGCCGCGCGCGAAACGGTGCGGCTGGCGGGCGTCGCGCCGCGCGACGTCGGCGCGCTGTATTTCACCGGCGGCTCGACCGGGCTCGCGTTCCTGTCGGGTGCGCTCGCCGGCGCATTCCCGGACGCGCAGCCGGTGTTCGGCGATCGCCTCGCGAGCGTCGCGACCGGGCTCGGCATTCACGCGCAGCGGCTGTTCGGCTGACCGGAGGCCATTCTCGATCGTGGCGGCCGCATGGCCGCCCGCGCCGGAAAACAAAAAGCCCCGCCGAAGCGGGGCTTTTTTACACGAATTATCGCGCCGAACTTAGACCGGACGGATGTTCGCAGCTTGCAGACCCTTCGGGCCCGTCTTCACTTCGAATTCAACCTTCTGGTTTTCTTGCAGCGTCTTGAAGCCTTCGACGCGGATTTCCGAGAAGTGCGCGAACAGATCGTCGCCGCCGCCTTCCGGGGTGATGAAGCCGAAGCCCTTTGCGTCATTGAACCACTTGACGGTACCGGTTGCCATGTTACTTGTTCCTAAAAAGATAAAACGGGGCCGAGGCCCATGGGGTGCGGAAAATCAAGGAAGGGGTAATGGGACCAACCGGAGTACCGTTGATGGGCGAACTACGAAAGAACCAATTCACTCGCCGCTTGAAATCCTGCAACGTTGTTTATACGGGTAATCGGTCGCGCGGTCAACCGGATTTCCATGCACTCAGGGTTATTGCGGAGTTAAGGTTTACAAACCTTGCAAACGATGCGACTTTTTTGTAGGGGCCGAACGATTTTGGCGCCAACTTGGAGGTGCAACCGTTAAACTACGCGCCGCGTGGACGGGTTGCCCCGATCGGGTGATCCTTCCCCCCAAAATTGCATGCGCGCTGCTGTCCGAGCCGATCCCGGACCGCGGGCCGACCATGCTTTTTGAGACATAGGAGAGGATGTGAAGAGTTCTATTCAACGGAACATCGGCCCGTTTGCACTGATGCTGACGGGGCTGGGTTCGATTATCGGTTCGGGCTGGCTGTTCGGCGCCTGGAAGGCTGCGAAGATTGCCGGTCCGGCGGCGATTTGCGCATGGATCATCGGCGCGGTCGTAATTCTCGCGATTGCGCTGACGTACGCTGAACTCGGTGCGATGTTCCCCGAGTCGGGCGGCATGGTGCGCTACGCGCGCTACTCGCACGGTTCGCTGGTGGGCTTCATCAGCGCGTGGGCGAACTGGATCGCGATCGTATCGGTGATCCCGATCGAGGCGGAAGCGTCGATCCAGTACATGAGCACGTGGCAGTATCCGTGGGCGCATGCGCTGTTCGTGAACGGCGAGCTGACGACACCCGGCCTGCTGCTGTCGGCCGTGCTGGTCGTCATCTACTTCATGCTGAACTACTGGGGCGTCAAGGCCTTCGCACGTGCGAACACCGCGATCACGATCTTCAAGTTCCTGATCCCCGGCCTCACGATCCTCGGCCTGATGCTGTCGAGCTTTCACTCGGAAAACCTCGGCACCGCATCGAATGCAAGGTTCGCGCCGTACGGCTGGTCGGCCGTGCTGACCGCGGTCGCGACGAGCGGTATCGTGTTCGCGTTCAACGGCTTCCAGAGCCCGGTGAACCTGGCCGGCGAAGCGCGCAATCCGTCGCGCAGCGTGCCGTTCGCGGTGATCACGTCGATCCTGATCGCACTCGTGATCTACGTGCTGCTGCAGATGGCGTACATCGGTTCGGTGAATCCGGCCGACGTCGCGAAGGGCTGGTCGCAGTTCAACTTCTCGTCGCCGTTCGCCGAACTCGCGATCGCGCTGAACCTGAACTGGCTCGCGATCCTGCTGTACGTCGACGCGTTCATCAGCCCGAGCGGCACCGGTACGACCTACATGGCGACGACCACCCGCATGATCTACGCGATGGAGCGCAACAACACGATGCCGAAGATGTTCGGCAACGTGCACCCGATCTACGGTGTGCCGCGCCAGGCGATGTGGTTCAACCTGCTCGTGTCGTTCATCTTCCTGTTCTTCTTCCGCGGCTGGAGCTCGCTCGCGGCAGTGATCTCGGTCGCAACGGTGATCTCGTACCTGACCGGCCCGATCAGCCTGATGGCGCTGCGCCGCGCGGCGACCGACATCGAGCGTCCGCTGTCGATCCCGCTGATGAAGCTGATCGCACCGTTCGCGTTCGTCTGCGCGTCGCTGATCCTGTACTGGGCGAAGTGGCCGCTGACGGGCGAAATCATCCTGCTGATGATCGTCGCGCTGCCGGTGTATTTCTACTTCCAGGCGAAGTCGGGCTGGACCGGCTGGGGCGCCGACCTGAAGGCCGCATGGTGGCTGGTCGCGTACCTGCCGACGATGGCCGTGCTGTCGCTAGTCGGCAGCAAGGAGTTCGGCGGTTGCGGCGTGCTGCCGTACGGCTGGGACATGCTGATCGTCGCGGCAATCTCGCTGGTGTTCTACTTCTGGGGCGTGAACACCGGTTACCGGACCCAGTATCTCGACGAGCGCGAGTCGCACGACGAGATCCTTGAAGGGGTCGGTGCCTGACGCCTGACCTGCCACCGGAATCGGCGGTGGCGGAAAGCGCAAAAAAGCCCGTCCGAGCGATGCTCGGGCGGGCTTTTTATTTGTGCTCGGCGCTTGTGTCGCCGTGTCGCGCGATTCAGGCGGCCGCGCTTGCGAACACGTAGTTCGTCATCGCGAGCACGCGTTGATACGTGCCGAGCGACTGGATGCCGAGCTGGTAGTCGTCGTCGGCTGCGCCGAGCGCGGTGAACACCGGCAGCAGGTGCTCGTCGGTCGGATGCATCAGCGCTGCGTGCGGCGCCTGCCGGCGATAGTCGAGCAGCGCGTCGACGTCGCGCGCGGCCAGCTTCGCCTCGAACCAGTCGGTGAATTCCGCGACGCGCGGGTCCGCATCCTCGGGCGCCGCGCTGAAATCGGCCGCGCGCAGGTTGTGCGTGATCTGGCCCGAGCCGATCACCATCACGCCTTCGTCGCGCAGCGGCCGCAGCGCGCGGCCGAGCGCGAAGTGATGGGCCGCGTCCGCACGCGGCTGGATCGACAGCTGCGCGACGGGTACGTCGGCCTCCGGGAACATCAGCAGCATCGGCACCCACGCGCCGTGGTCGAGACCGTGCTCGGTCGTCGCTGTCGCGATGCCGGCCGCGTTCAGCAGCGCGGCCGCCCGCTCGGCGACCTCGGGCGCGCCCGGTGCCGGGTAGCGGATCTCGTACAGTGCGCGCGGGAAGCCGTAGAAGTCATGGATCGTTTCCGGGTGCGCGGCCACGCTCGCGACCGGCTGCTGCGTGCCCCAGTGCGCGGACAGCATCAGCACCGCGCGGGGGCGCGGCAATTCGGCGCCGAGGTGCGTGAATGCGCCGGACGGCAGCGTCGGGTCGATCGGCAGCGTCGGGGCGCCGTGTGACAGGTAAAGCGAAGGCAAGCGGTTCATGGTGGGGAGCCTGCAATAGTGGGTTGCCTGTGACTATAGGCGCGCACCGGACATTGATAAATCGGCTTGCCGGAATTTGATTGAATCGCAATGGTTGATAATTCGGCCGATTCAGGTGCGCGGGAGCCGGCGCGGGGAGGCTGGGCGTGGCTGGATCGAACCGGAAGGCGGCCGAATCGACGAAGATGCGTGGAGAACGGCGCCGAAGCGCCGCGTCGAGCGGCTTACCGTGCGGGCCGGATGCCGGCCCACGGCGTCGTCATCGGTGCGCTGAGCGCGAACAGGTCGAGCACGCGCGTGACGGTCTGGTCGACGAGTTCCTCGATCGTCTTCGGCATCGCGTAGAACGCGGGCAGCGGCGGAAACACGATGCCGCCCATTTCGGTCACGGCGGTCATGTTGCGCAGATGCGCGAGGTTGAACGGCGTTTCGCGCACCATCAGCACGAGACGGCGGCGTTCCTTCAGCATGACGTCGGCCGCGCGCGTGATCAGGTTGTCCGACAGGCCGTGCGCGACGCTCGCGAGCGTCTTCATCGAGCACGGGGCGATCACCATCCCGTCGGTTGCGAACGAACCGGACGCGATCGTCGCGCCGACATCGCGTACCGAATGCACGACATCCGCCCGGCCTTCGACTTCGGCCTTCGACAGCTGCAATTCATGCTGGATATTGAGCCAGCCGGCGTTCGAAACCAGCAGATGCGTTTCGACGCCGCCGGCGGCGCGCAGCAATTCGAGCAGCCGCACGCCGTAGACCGCGCCGGTGGCGCCGGTGATCGCGACGATCAGCCGGCGTGGCGGCGCGCTGGGAGATGCCATCGGGAACGGGGCGTTACGCGGCGGCGAACAGTTGCTGCAGTTCGCCCGACTGGTACATCTCCATCATGATGTCCGAGCCGCCGATGAATTCGCCCTTCACGTACAGCTGCGGGATGGTCGGCCAGTTCGAGAATTCCTTGATGCCCTGGCGGATCTCGTCGTCCTCGAGCACGTTGACCGTCTTGAACTGGTCGACGCCGCAGGCTTTCAGCACCTGCACGGCGCGGCCCGAAAAGCCGCACATCGGGAATTGCGCGTTGCCCTTCATGAAGAGCACGACCTGGTTTTCGTCGACGATTTGCTTGATACGTTGTTGGGTGTCCATGACTGACCTTGCGTTGGCGGGGCGTTAGAACGAAATGATAGCGGATTTCAACCGGGCGGGCCGGCCGTCAGACGGGCCGGCGGCCGCCCGTGGTGCGTTCGATCGCGGCGAGATCGGCGAGCGATTCGACCGCGACGAAGCCGCGTGACACGAGCAAGGCACGCACGGCTTCGGCCTGGTCGTAGCCGTGCTCGATCCAGAGCGTGCCGCCCGGTTTCAGGTACGCGCCGGCGCCTGCGACGATCGTGCGGATCGCGCTGAGGCCGTCGGCATCGTCGGTGAGCGCGCCGCGCGGCTCGAACCGCAGGTCGCCCTGCGCGAGGTGCGGATCGTGCTGCGCGATGTACGGCGGATTGCTGACGATCGTGTCGAACGCGAGCGTCGGCTCGAGCGCGGCGTACCAGTCGCTCTGCAGCCAGTGCAGCGGGCCGCCGGGGCGGCGCGCGTCGAGCAGCTTGTGCGCGTTGCGCCGGGCGACGTCGAGCGCGGCCGATGAGCGGTCGAGCGCCCACACGCGTGCGTCGGGCCGTTCGGCGGCGATCGACACGGCGATCGCGCCGCTGCCGGTGCCGAGATCGAGCACGGCCGGATGCGGGCGACCGTCGATCGCGTCGAGCGCGGCTTCGACGAGGAGTTCGGTTTCGGGGCGCGGGATCAGCACGTCGGGCGTCACATCGAACGGCCGGCCGAAGAATTCGCGCATCCCGACGAGCTGCGCGACCGGCTCGCCCGCGACGCGGCGCACTTCGAGCGCCCGGTAGCGCGCGATCGCGGCGGGCTCGAGCGGGGCGTCGCCGCGCGTGATCAGCTGCGTGCGGGTCCAGCCGAGCGCGTACGCGAGGAGCACGCGCGCATCGACCGGGTCGAGCAGCGACGCGCGCAGCAGATCGTCGGCGGTGGTGTCGGGCATCGCGACCTCAGTCGGTGTCGCCGAGCGACGCGAGCAGTTCGGCCTGGTGTTCGGTGACGAGCGCGCCGATCAGTTCGTCGAGATCGCCGTCCATCAGCGCCTCGAGCCGGTACAGCGTGAGGTTGATCCGGTGATCGGTCATCCGGCCCTGCGGGAAGTTGTACGTGCGGATCCGCTCCGAGCGGTCGCCCGAGCCGATCAGGCTTTTGCGCGTCGCCGCTTCCTTCGCGTGCTGCTCGTGATACTGCTTGTCCTTGATGCGCGCGGCGAGCACCTTCAGCGCACGATCCTTGTTCTTGTGCTGCGAGCGGTCGTCCTGGCACTCGACGACGATCCCGGTCGGGATGTGCGTGACGCGCACCGCCGAATCGGTCTTGTTGATGTGCTGGCCGCCCGCACCCGACGCGCGGAACGTGTCGATCCGCAGGTCGGCCGGATTGATCTCGACCTCGCCGATTTCGTCGGCTTCCGGCATCACCGCGACCGTGCAGGCGGACGTGTGGATGCGCCCCTGCGTCTCGGTCGCCGGCACGCGCTGCACGCGATGGCCGCCCGATTCGAACTTCAGCCGCGAGTAGGCACCCTGGCCGGCGATCCGCACGATCACTTCCTTGTAGCCGCCGAGATCCGACGGGCTCTCCGACATCATCTCGACCTGCCAGCGCTGGCGTTCCGCGAAGCGCAGGTACATGCGCAGCAGGTCGCCCGCGAACAGCGCCGACTCGTCGCCGCCGGTGCCCGCGCGGATTTCGAGGAAGATGTTGCGGTCGTCGTTGGGGTCCTTCGGCAGCAGCATCTTCTGCAACTCGCCTTCGAGGCGAACCATGCGTTCCCGCGCGCTGCGAATCTCGTCTTCGGCGAAATCGCGCATCGATGCATCGGCGACCAGCTCCTGCGCGGCCGTCTCGTCGCTGCGCGACTGGCGCCACAGCGCGTACTGCTCGACGACCGGGCCGAGTTCCGCGTGTTCGCGCGTCAGCTTGCGGTACTGGTCGAGGTCGGCCGTGACGTTTTCGCGGCTCAGCAGGTCGTTCAGTTCGGCCAGCCGGATAGACAGCTGGTCGAGCTTGCGTTGCATGCTCGTCTTCATGGTGTGGAGCGACGCTCCCGGACAAAAGGGGTATTCGAAAAGGATAGGCCGGCGCGCGGCCGGCGGCAGGGGCAACCGGCCGGCGCTAGTGGCCGGACTGGTCGTTCGAGCGCGGCGCGTGCTGGTAGAAGCCGCGCATCAGGTCGATCAGCGAATCGCGGTCGGTGCCGTTCACGCGGTTGAGCGCGCTCGTCGGGCCGTGGATCAGCTTGTTGGTGAGCGCCTGCGACAGCGCTTCGAGGACGGCGGCCGGATCGTCGCCGCGCGCGAGCAGCTTCTGCGCTTTCTCGACTTCCGCGCGGCGCAGCGCGTCGGCCTGCGTATGCATGTGACGGATCACCGGCACGACGCTGCGCGTGTCGAGCCACTGCATGAAGTTCTGCACGCGGGTTTCGATGATCGTCTCGGCTTGTGCAACCGCGGCCTGGCGTGATGCGTTGCCTTCGCGCACGATCGCACCGAGATCGTCGACGGTGTAGAGGAACACATCCTTCAGCTTGCCGACTTCCGGCTCGATGTCGCGCGGCACCGCGAGGTCGACCATGAAGATCGGCCGGTGGCGGCGCGCCTTCACCGCACGTTCGACCGCGCCGAGGCCGATGATCGGCAGCGTCGACGCGGTGCACGACACGATGATGTCGAATTCGTGCATGCGGGCCGGCAGGTCCGACAACGGCATCGCGCGGCCGTTGAAACGTTCGGCGAGCCGCTGGCCGCGTTCGGCCGTGCGGTTCGCGACGACGAGCTCGCGCGGGCTCTGCGCGGCGAAGTGCGTCGCGCACAGCTCGATCATCTCGCCGGCGCCGATGAACAGCACGCGCTGATCCGACACTTTTTCGAAGATGCGCTGCGCGAGGCGGACCGCGGCGGCGGCCATCGACACCGACTGCGCGCCGATCTCGGTCGTGCCGCGCACTTCCTTCGCGACGGCGAACGTGCGCTGGAACAGCTGGTTCAGATAGGTGCCGAGCGCGCCGGCTTCCGTCGCGGTGCGCACCGCATCCTTCATCTGGCCCAGGATCTGCGTTTCGCCGAGCACCATCGAATCGAGACCCGACGCGACGCGGAATGCGTGCCGGACCGCTTCCGATTGCGGCAGCGCGTAGACGTGCGGGGCGAGTTCGTCGACCGGAATCTGGTGGTACTCCGACAGCCAGCGAATCGCACCCTCGCGGGCGGCCCGATCGTCGGTCGCGCAATAGAGTTCGGTGCGGTTGCAGGTGGAGAGGATTGCCGCTTCGGGCGCATTCGGCGCCTGGGGGCCGAGGAACACGTTCTTGAACGTGACGAGAGCCGGCTTGATTTGCTCGAGCGGAAACGCCACGCGTTCGCGCAGGGCGACAGGCGCAGTGTGGTGGTTGATTCCGATCGTGAGGAGTTGCATATCGAGGGCTATCGTTTAGCCCCATATTATAGCGTTTCAGCGATTTCCTCACTTGCGGCATACCGGGCATCGGCGTGGCGCGGCCTCGAATTTGGGGGCTCGATCGGCACGCGGTCGAGCTGGTAGCCGTAGCCGTAGAGCGGCAGAAGCCGGTAGCCGTGCTCCGGAAGCAGCCGCAGCTTGCTGCGCAGCCGGGACGCATGGGTGTCGAGCGTGCGCGACTTCATGTCGCGGCGGCGGCCCCACACCGTTTCGAGGATATGGGCGCGCGACACGGGCCGCGACAGGTTCGCGAACAGCAGCTGTGCGAAGCGGAACTCCTTCGGCGTGAGCGCGACGATCGCATCGCCGAAGCGCACGAGGCTGTGGGTCGCATCGAACGCGTATTCTCCATACATTTCGCGCGAGCGATTCGGCGGCCGCCGGACACCTGCGCGCCGGCTCAGCGCGTTGACGCGTGCGAGCAGCTCGGGGCCGCTCACCGGGCGCACGAGGCAGTCGTCGGCCCCAGCGTGCAGGCACGACACGACTTCGCTTTCGCGCGGCAGCTGCATCACGGCGATGGCCGGCAGCCCGGGCAGGATCGCCTGCGCCCGCGGAATGACTTCCTCGGCCGGCTGGTCGCCGGCCCAGTTGCCGATGATCAGCATGTCGCAGGTATCGGTGGCGAGCCACTCGAAGAATGCCGCGCTGGACGGAAACGCGTGGCACACATGGCCGCCGGCGAACAGCAGGCGGTTCAGGAGCGCAGCATGATGCGCCTCCGGATCGATGAGAGCGATTCGCATGAGGATTTCTTCAATACGCCTGCGGGCGCGCGCTTGCCATAACGTCGGGTCGGCCCCTACACTCGAATGTTCGCGGCGCCCGGCTGGTCTCGGGTTCGATGGATGAATCGATGCTAGCCGCTGGCAACGTTCACGCCTATGGGACGAATCTGAATTTATAGAAGGCGTCGAATGAACTGGTTTGGAATCCTTGTCCTGGGAGCGGCCGTCGGGCTGTTCGGCCGGTGGCTGCATCCGATGCGGCGCACGGGCCGGCCGGCATGGTGGATCGTGGTGCTGGTCGGCATCGCAAGCGCCGCCGCCGCGCGCATGGCCGGCAATCTCTCTGGACTGTTTTACGACGGCGAAACGCTCGAATGGCCGGTCTGCACCGGTGTCGCGTTCCTCGCCGTAGCCGTGACGGTCGCCGTGTCGGCCCGTCGCTGAACGCTCTCAGGTGAAATCATGAATGCCCGTCTCCCCGAAGTCTCGTCGGTGCCGGCCCGCCTCGCGCTGCTGCGCGGCGCGATGGTCCGCGAGGATCTGGCCGCCTATCTCGTGCCGTCCGCCGATCCTCACCTGTCCGAGTACCTGCCCGAGCGCTGGCAGGCGCGACGCTGGCTGTCCGGCTTCACGGGCTCGGTCGGCACGCTGGTCGTGACCGCGGATTTCGCGGGCTTGTGGGTCGACAGCCGCTACTGGGTGCAGGCCGAGGCCGAACTCGCCGGCACGGGCGTCCAGCTGATGAAGATGACGGGCGGGCAGCAGAGTGCGCCGCACGTCGACTGGCTCGCGCAGAACGTGCCGGCCGGGGCGACGGTCGGCGTCGACGGCGCCGTGCTCGGCGTCGCGGCGGCACGCGCGCTGACGGCCGCGCTGAGCGCGCGCGGCATCGCGCTGCGCACCGATCTCGACCTGCTCGACGCGATTTGGCCGGAGCGCCCGGGGCTGCCGGGCGACGCGGTGTTCGAGCACGTGGCGCCGCAGGCCGACACGACGCGCGCGAGCAAGCTCGCCGAAGTGCGCCGCGCGATGCACGCGCAGGGCGCGCAATGGCATTTCGTGTCGACGCTCGACGATCTCGCGTGGCTGTTCAACCTGCGCGGCGCCGACGTCAACTTCAACCCCGTGTTCGTCGCGCACGCGATGATCGGGGCCGATCGCGCGACGCTGTTCGTCGCCGACGGCAAGGTGTCGCCGGCGCTGGCCGCGTCGCTCGCGCAGGACGGCGTCGAGGTCCGCGCGTACGACGCCGCGCGCGCGTCGCTCGCGGCGCTGCCCGACGGCGCGACGCTGCTGATCGATCCGCGCCGCGTGACGTTCGGCACGCTCGAGGCCGTGCCGGCCGGCGTGAAACTGATCGAGGCCGTGAACCCGTCGACGTTCGCGAAGTCGCGCAAGACGTCCGCCGAGATCGAGCACGTGCGCGTGACGATGGAGCACGACGGCGCCGCGCTCGCAGAATTCTTTGCGTGGTTCGAGCAGGCGGTGAACCGCGAGACGATCACCGAGCTGACGATCGACGAGCAACTCACGGCCGCGCGCGCACGGCGCCCCGGCTACGTGTCGCCGAGCTTCGCGACGATCGCCGGCTTCAACGCGAACGGTGCGATGCCGCACTATCGCGCGACGCCCGAGTCGCACGCGACGATCGCCGGCGACGGCCTGCTGCTCGTCGATTCGGGCGGCCAGTACACGACCGGCACCACCGACATCACGCGCGTCGTGCCGGTCGGCACGGTCAGCGACCTGCAGCGCCGCGATTTCACGATCGTGCTGAAGTCGATGATGGCGCTGTCGCGCGCACGCTTCCCGCGCGGCATCCGCTCGCCGATGCTCGACGCGATCGCGCGCGCGCCGATGTGGGCGGCCGGGCTCGACTACGGCCACGGCACCGGTCACGGCGTCGGCTACTTCCTGAACGTGCACGAGGGCCCGCAGGTCATCTCGCACTACGCGCCGGCCGAGCCGTACACGGCGATGGAAGAGGGGATGATCACGTCGATCGAGCCGGGCGTGTACCGGCCCGGCAAATGGGGCATCCGGATCGAAAACCTGGTCGTGAATCGCGCGGGCGGGCAGACCGAATTCGGCGATTTCCTCGCGTTCGAGACGCTGACGCTGTGCCCGATCGACACGCGCTGCGTGCTGATCGAGATGCTGCATGAGGAAGAACGCGCGTGGCTGAACGCGTATCACGCGACCGTGCGCGAGCGCGTTGGCCGGCACGTGAGCGGCGACGCGAAGGCGTGGCTCGACGCGCGCACGCAGCCGATCTGACGCGACGCGCAATACACGACAGATACCGGCCGCGCGACGGCCGGACCACGACGGAGAGGGCAATCGATGGCAGACACCGCAGTGATCGTGATCGACATGCAGCGGGGGCTGGTGCAGCGGGCGCGGCCCGCGTACCGGCTCGACGACGTCGTGTCGGGCATCAACCGGCTGACGGCGGCGGCTCGTGCGGCAAACGCGCCCGTGTGCTTCGTGCAGCACGACGGCGATGCGGACGACGACATCGTGCCCGGCACGCCCGGCTGGGAACTGCATGAGGAACTGATCGTCGGTCGCGCCGACTGGCGCATCCGCAAGCAGGTGAGCGATTCGTTCCATGACACGCCGCTCGCCGCGCAGCTCGACGGCCATGGCATCCGTTCGGTGCTGATCTGCGGTTATGCGACCGAGTTCTGCGTCGATTCGGCCGCGCGCCGCGCGGCACTGCTCGGCTATCGGACGACCGTCGTGTCCGACCTGCACACGACGAACGAGCGCACCCACCTGTCGGCCGCGCAGATCGTCGCGCATCATCACTTCGTGTGGGAAAACAATACGCTGTCGGGCAATGCGGTGACGCCGCGTCCGCTCGCCGACGTGCTCGCCACGGAGTTCGCATGACGATCAAGGCGGTGGTGTTCGATTTCGGCGGCGTGCTGATCGACTGGAGCCCCGACTACCTGTACCGGCAACTGATTCCGGACGAAGCCGAGCGCCGCTGGTTCCTCTCGCACGTGTGCGCGATGGACTGGGTGATCCGGCAGGACGGCGGGCAGACGATCGACGACGGCACGAGCGAGCTGGTCGCGAAGTTTCCGGCGCACGAGACGCTGATCCGCGCGTTCTACGCGCGCTGGCACGAGATGATCGGCGGCGTGCTCGACGAAGGCGTCGCGCTCGTCGACCGGCTCGATGCGCAGGGGATGCCGCTCTTCGGGCTGACCAACTGGTCCGCGCAGACCTTTCCGTATGCGTGGGACAACTTCCCGGTGCTGCGGCGTTTCAAGGACATCGTCGTGTCGGGCCGCGTGAAGCTCGTGAAACCCGATCCGGCGATCTACCGCGAGATGCATGCGCGGATCGATCCGCACCTGCCGGGCATTGCGCCGCATGAGCTCGTGTTCATCGACGACAACGCGAAGAATGCCGCGGCCGCGACGGCACTCGGCTGGCATGGCATTCATCACACGAGCGCGGCCGCGACCGAGGCGCGTTTGCGCGAGCTGGGCGCGCTCGCGTAGGCGTCGCGCCGGACCGCCGGATGAAAAAAGCGGGCCATGAGCCCGCTTTTTCGTTCTGCCGATCTGGAAGCGGCCGCGTTCGGCACCCGGCGTCGTGTCGCCGGATGCACGGGCCGCGCCACTTAGCGGCTGATCGGCTTGTAGCGCAGGCGCTTCGGCTTCGCGGCTTCCTCGCCGAGGCGCGCACGCTTGTCGGCTTCGTATTCCTGGTAGTTGCCGTCGAAGAACGTGACCTGCGAATCGCCTTCGAACGCGAGGATGTGCGTCGCGATCCGGTCGAGGAACCAGCGATCGTGCGAGATCACCATCACCGAGCCCGCGAATTCGAGCAACGCGTCTTCCAGCGCGCGCAGCGTTTCGACGTCGAGGTCGTTCGACGGTTCGTCGAGCAGCAGCACGTTGCCGCCGGAGATCAGCGTCTTCGCGAGGTGCAGGCGGCCGCGTTCGCCGCCCGACAGGTTGCCGACGATCTTCTGCTGGTCGCCGCCCTTGAAGTTGAAGCGGCCGATGTACGCACGCGACGGCGTTTCGTACTTGCCGACCGTCAGCACGTCGGCGCCGCCCGAGATTTCCTCGAACACCGTCTTCGAGCCGTCGAGCGCATCGCGGCTCTGGTCGACGTACGCGAGCTTCACGGTCGGGCCCATCACGACTTCGCCCGAATCCGGCTGTTCCTTGCCGGTCAGCATCTTGAACAGCGTCGACTTGCCGGCGCCGTTCGGGCCGATGATGCCGACGATCGCGCCGGCCGGAATCTTGAAGTTCAGGTTGTCGATCAGCAGGCGGTCGCCGAACGACTTGCTGACGTTCTTGAACTCGATCACTTCATTGCCGAGGCGGTCGCCGACCGGAATGAAGATTTCCTGCGTTTCGTTGCGCTTCTGGTATTCCTGGCTGTTCAGCTCCTCGAAGCGCGCGATACGCGCCTTCGACTTCGCCTGGCGGCCCTTCGGGTTCTGGCGCACCCACTCCAGTTCCTTCTTGATCGCCTTCTGGCGCGCCGATTCCGACGCTTCTTCCTGCTTCAGGCGCTCTTCCTTCTGGTCGAGCCAGCTGCTGTAGTTGCCCTTCCACGGAATGCCGTGGCCGCGGTCGAGTTCGAGAATCCACTCGGCCGCGTTGTCGAGGAAATAGCGATCGTGCGTGACGGCGACGACGGTGCCCGGGAAGCGCACCAGGAACTGCTCGAGCCAGTCGACCGATTCCGCGTCGAGGTGGTTGGTCGGTTCGTCGAGCAGCAGCATGTCCGGCTTCTCGAGCAGCAGCTTGCACAGCGCGACGCGGCGTTTTTCACCGCCCGACAGATGCTCGATTTTCGCGTCCCACGCCGGCAGGCGCAGCGCGTCGGCGGCCACTTCGAGCTGCTGCTCGGGGCTGCCGCCGTCGCTCGACGCGAGGATCGCTTCGTATTTCGCCTGCTCGGCCGCGAGCGCGTCGAAGTCGGCGTCCGGTTCCGCATAGGCCGCGTAGATTTCCTCGAGCTTCTTGTTCGCCTGGAACAGGTCGCCGAGGCCTTCCTCGACGGCTTCGCGCACCGTCTTCGTCGGATCGAGCTGCGGTTCCTGCGGCAGGTAGCCGATGTTCAGGTTCGGCATCGGCGTCGCTTCGCCTTCGATGTCCTTGTCGACGCCCGCCATGATGCGGATCAGCGTCGACTTGCCCGAGCCGTTCAGGCCGAGCACGCCGATCTTCGCGCCGGGAAAGAACGACAGCGAGATGTCCTTCAGGATCTGGCGCTTGGGCGGCACGATCTTGCCGACCCGGTTCATCGTGAAAACGTATTGGGCCATTTGGGTGTGAAACTCAGAAAGGGTTGAGACTGCCGCGCAGCGCATCGGCGTGCGTGGCGTCGGGTGATTCGGTACGGAGCGTGCCGCGCGGGGCGCGGCGGTGTCGCCGCGGGTTGGCGGCGCGAGCGCGTATTGTACTTCGGCGCCGGCTGCCGCTGGCACCGCGCTGGCCATTCGGCCGACCCGCGTTCACAGCCATCCGGCGACGCCGCCGTGCCCGGAGCAGGTGCCGCGCCGATGGCGGCTGAAGCTGTACGTGCCGTCGCGGCAGCGCGCGCTCGCGCCCTCGGGCACGCGGCCCGATTTCGAATGCGCCGGTGCATGGACGGTGTCGCCGTCGCGATTGCGGTACGTGTCGTGCCGGTCGAGGTCGGCTTCGCTGCCGTAGCCGGGCGACGCGCGATAGGCGTGCGCCGCGGGCGGCAGGGCGGCGCACGCGACGAACAGCGCGGCCGACAGGGTTGCGATGCGTGTCGCGCGGCGGAGCAGGGCTGGCATGGTCTCTCTGCGGATGTCGTTGTCCGTTGCCGGTGGCTGGCGGGCCGACGGCCCGGGCCGCATGTTAGCCGATCGGCTCGAGATCGTTGCCGCCGCCCCGCGCTGCAGCGACGCTACGCCGTGCCCGTCATCGATGCCGCGCCGTCGGCCTGGGCGGCCTCGAGAATCCACCGGCGGAACGCGGCGACTTTCGCGCGCTCCGCATGATGCGGCGGATAGACGAGGTAGTACGCGAAGTCGTCGAGCCACGCGACGTCGGCAAGCTGCACGAGCCGGCCGCTCGCGAGCTCGCCGCGCACCATCGCCGCCGGAAGCAGGCCGGCACCCTGGCCGGCGAGGATCGCCTGCAGCAACAGACTGGAATCGTCGAACGCGGGGCCGCGCGGCGGGCCGAAATCGGCGATTCGCTGCGCGTCGAACCAGATGTGCCAGCCCTTGCGTTCGGCGTCGTGCAGATGCGGCCATCCGGCCAGGTCGGCGGGCGTGGCCGGCATGCCCAGCCGCGCGACGAGTTCCGGCGCCGCAAGCGCGACGATCTCCACGGTCAGCAGCCGTTCGCTGCACAGCCCGATGTAGCGGCCGAGACCGTGGCGGATCGCGACGTCGACGCCGTCGCGCGAGAAATCGGCGAGCGCATGGCTCGCGACGATCTGCAGGTCGACGTCCGGGCATGCGTCGCGGAACTGCGCGAGGCGCGGCACGAGCCATGCGGATGCGAAAAACGGCGTGACGCTCACCGTCAGCGCGCCGCTGTCGGCGGCGCCCGACACGCGCTGCGACGCGTCGGCGATTTGCCGGAACGCGTTGCGCACGGGCGGCAGATAGTCGCGGCCCGCGGCGGTCAGCAGGATGCCGCGGTTCACGCGCTCGAACAGTTGCACGCCGAGATGGGTCTCGAGCGTGCGGATCAGCTGGCTCACCGCGCCGGGCGTGACCGACAGCTCTTCCGCTGCCGATTTCACCGACAGGTGGCGGGCCGCCGCCTCGAACGCGCGCAACGCGTTGAGCGGTGGCAGACGGGAACGGTTCATTGAGTTTTTCTAAAGCGAAAGGCCGACGAAATATCGTTTGAGGCAATGCATGCGCGCGAGTACCGTTGTCGCATCGGATCGGATTCGTCACGGCTGACTTGCGGCGGTCGATGCGATCAACATAGTTCAACTATATCCATGAGGCAATCCGGACGCCGCGCGGCGTCCGGCGGAACCTGAGAGGAGCATCGTCATGAGCGGCCCGCGCGCGTCGCGCGTCTTCTACGGCTGGTATGTGGTGGCGGCCGCGTTCGCCGTCACGTTCGTCGGCTTCGGCAGTGCGTACACGTTCAGCGCGTTCGTCGAAGCGCTGCAGCGGGATTTCGCCGCATCGCGCGGGCAGATCTCGCTCGTGTTCTCGCTGGCCGGCTTCCTGTATTTCGGCTTCGGCATCGTCAGCGGCCCGCTTGCCGATCGTTTCGGCTCACGGCGGCTCGCCGTCACCGGCATGTTGCTGACGGCGGCGGGTCTCGCGGCGGCCGGCGCCGCGCATACGCTGCTGCAGGTCTATGTCGCGTACGGGCTCGGTGTCGGCCTCGGCGTCGGCTGCGCGTATGTGCCGGCCGTCGGCGCCGTGCAGCGCTGGTTCGTGCGGCGGCGCGGCTTCGCGTCGGGGCTCGCGGTCGCGGGAATCGGCGTCGGCACGCTCGTGATGCCGCCGCTCGCCTCCGCGCTGATCGCGCACGTCGGCTGGCGCGGCGCCTATTTCACGCTTGCGGCGCTCGCCGTCGCGATCGGCGCCGGGATGTCGCTGCTGATCGAGAACGACCCGCGCGGGCGCGGGCTGTTGCCGGACGGGGAGGCCGTGCATCCCGCCGCCGGCGGAGGCTTGCCGGAAGCGGGCGGGCACACGGCAGGGGCCGCGGGCGCCGTGAACGCTGCTGATCGCGCGCGGGCTGCCGCATCGGCGCCCACCGGTGCGACGCTGCGCGAGGCCGTCACGTCGCGACCGTTCGCGAGCCTCTACGCGGCGTGCCTCGTGTGCTCGTTCGGCGTCTTCGTGCCGTTCGTGCACCTCGTGCCGTATGCGCTCGATCATGGCGTCGCACCGTCGACGGCCGTGCTGCTGCTCGGCGCGATCGGCGTCGGCAGCACGGCTGGGCGCTTCTTTCTCGGTGGCCTCGCCGACCGCTTCGGCCGCCGCGCATCGCTGCTCGCGATGTTCGCGGGCATGGCCGTCGCGCTCGTCGCGTGGGCCGGCGCGGGCAGCGTCGCGACGCTGGCCGCGTTCGCACTCGTGTTCGGCGTGTTCTACGGCGGCTGGGTCGCCGTGCTGCCCGCCGTCGTGATGGACTACTTCGGCGGCCGCAACGTGAGCGCGATCATCGGCGTGCTGTACACGAGCATCGCGTTCGGCACGCTGATCGGGCCGGCTGCGGCCGGTTTCATCTACGACGCAGGTGGCGGTTATCTCGTGCCGATCCTGGCCAGCGCGGCCGCCAATGCGATCGCGTTCGCGATCGTCGCCACCACCGGACGCGCGCAGATGGCCGTGCGCGCGGCCGGCCGCTAGACGCGCGTCGCCCGCTGCCGGCGCGGCACGCGATCCGCTTCGACGGAACGTGTTCGCCATGATGCCGAGCGGGCACGCGCCGTCATCACTTGCCCGATCCGGTTGCCCGCAGGCGGACGCCGAACCGGATCATGCGTTGCATCGGTTCGCATCGATGCAACAAGTGGATCCATCGAAATTCTTCAATTGGTTCTTAGTGAAGAACCGTTTGATGCTTACACTCCTTCGCTTCGAAGGCGGCTGACCGACAGCCGACGGAAAGGGCGCACGCGATGTGCCGGCACCTCGTGCGCCGCATCGCACCCGCGGCTTCGCAGACTGCGTCGCGCACCGACCGGAACAGGCTCGACCCGGCTTCCTGCTCGTGTGCGCGCATGCGCGGCGGGCTGCCGGGTTCAACAACGACAACTCCCCGCCGCCTTCACGCGACACCCGGTCATACCGGAACCGTTTTTTGGAGAGAGACACATGAGTGGAAGCAAGACAGGCCTCGGCACGGGTCTGAAGCAGCGGCACGTGACGATGATGTCGATTGCCGGCGTCATCGGCGCGGGCTTGTTCGTCGGCTCCGGCCACGCAATCGCGGAAGCCGGCCCGGCTTCGATCCTCGCGTATGCGATCGCGGGCGTCCTGGTCGTGCTGGTGATGCGCATGCTCGGCGAGATGGCCGTCGCGCATCCGGACAGCGGTTCGTTCTCGACCTATGCCGATCGCGCGATCGGTCACTGGGCGGGCTTCTCCATCGGCTGGCTGTACTGGTGGTTCTGGGTGCTCGTGATCCCGATCGAGGCAACCGCTGCGGCTACCATCCTCAATGCGTGGTTCCCCGGCGTCGCGACCTGGATCTTCGCGCTCGGCATCACGCTGCTGCTGACGATCACCAACCTCTTCTCGGTCAAGAACTACGGCGAATTCGAATTCTGGTTCGCGCTGATCAAGGTTGTCGCGATCGTCGTGTTCCTGTGCATCGGCGGTGCGGCAATCGTCGGCATCGTGCCCGCGCCGGCCGTATCGGGCGTGTCGAACCTCTTCGCGCACCAGGGCTTCATGCCGAACGGCGCCGGCGCGGTGCTCGCGGCGATGCTGACGACGATGTTCTCGTTCCTCGGTACCGAGATCGTGACGATCGCGGCCGCCGAGTCGGACAACCCGCAACGCCAGATCGTGCGTGCGACCAATTCCGTCATCTGGCGTATCACGCTGTTCTATCTCGGCTCGATCCTCGTCGTCGCGGCGATCGTGCCGTGGAACGATCCGCTGCTGCCGAAGCACGGCTCGTATCAGCGTGCGATGGAGCTGATCGGCATTCCGAACGCGAAGGCGATCATCGACGTGATCGTGCTCGTGTCGGTCGCGAGCTGCCTGAATTCCGCGCTGTACACAGCATCGCGGATGCTGTTCTCGCTGTCCAAGCGCAAGGACGCACCTGCGTTCCTGCACAGCACCGATTCGACCGGTACGCCGCGTGCGGCCGTGCTGGCATCGACCGCATTCGGTTTCCTGACCGTGATCGCGAACTACCTGATGCCGGAGCAGGTGTTCGGCTTCCTGCTGGCGACGTCGGGTGCGATCGCGCTGCTCGTGTATCTCGTGATCGCGATCTCGCAGCTGCGGATGCGCAAGACGCTCGAATCGGGCGGCGCCGACCTGACGCTGCGGATGTGGCTGTTCCCGTGGCTCACGTGGGCGGTGATCCTGTTCATCTGCGGCACGCTGACCGTGATGTTCGTCAGCGAGGAACACCGGATGGAGGTCGGTGCGACGGCCGTGCTCGCGCTGCTCGTGCTGTTTGCGTCTTGGCTGAACAAGCGCGGTCGCGATGCGCGAGCGGGGGCGGGGCGGCGGGTGTCGGCGATGTGATGAAGTGACGATGCGGCAGCGGGCCTGAGCGTTCGCTGTCGGTTGGCGGAGAGGTTCCCGTCGTAACAAATGGCCTGATCGGCAAAAGCCGGTCCGGCCATTTGTCTTTCAGAACAAGCGGATGCCGTTTCCCGTGTCGACATGGATTTTTCGGCGACAGCGGCGGCATCGACATTTGTGGTCAAAAATCGAACTTGTCTGATTTCATTGGCGGCGGTGACTTAATACATTGATCACTTCGATAACCGGGGTGAATCGATGGGCGAATCGATTTGGAATCCTTTGTTATACGGCTGGATTCAGAAACCAGGCCGTAGGTTCGTTACCGAATACGGGGCGCATCTTCGCGTGTTCACCCTATCGAGCCCAGAGCGATGAGCGGGCGGCCGATACCCCGTGTACGCGCTGCATTTCATGCACGCGACGGTTTTCCCTTGGGGGGCACGTATTTTCCTGCGGCCGGTGCCACTTGTTTACCGGTACTCATTTGCCCTGCAACGGGCCTTCGCCAGTCCTTTTATTATCCATTCGCGGATTGGCTGCGCGCAACGGGATATTCGGTATTCGTATTCGATTATCGGGGGATGGGGGCGTCGCTCGACGTGCGTCACGTTCGCCAGTCGCGTGCCCGCAAACAAGACTGGGGGCAGCTTGACATGCCCGCAGCGCTTGACTGGCTTCTTCGAGAAACCGGCGCGAGCGAAGCGCATCTGATCGGTCATAGTGCCGGCGCACAACTGGTCGGACTGATGCCGAATCACGCGTCGGTACGCTCGCTGTGTGCGATATCCGCTTCATCCGGATACGTCGGCAACATCCGGTGGCCGAATCGAATTGCCGCATTGTCGCTGGCAAATGTCTACGTCCCGGTTACCGCACGTCTGCTCGGCTATGTGCCTGCCCGGGTGCTCGGCTGGGGCGACGATCTGCCTGCACGCGTCGGGCTTCAGTGGGCCCGATGGTGTCGCCGCCCCGGATACGTAGCGAACGAGTTCGGGGTCGGCATTGCGCGTCATTACTACAACGAATTCTCCGCTCCCGTCACCGTAGTCGCAGCGACTGACGATCCGCTCGCGACGCCGGCCAATATCGAAGACTGGCTGCGATGGTTGCCGCGAGCCAGATGTCACGTCCATTTCATCAGCCCGGAAAAATGCGATGGCCGAGCAATCGGTCACGTCGGCATGTTCCGCCGCCAGCATGCGTCGCTGTGGCCGGAACTCACCAGAGGATTGCTGAGTTGACGCTCAGGCCCGCTTGCGTCCTCAAATCAGGAGACCACGATGGACGATTCAATCGACATGAAGATGCGCTTCAAAGCAGTCAGAAACGAAGCGAGGGAGACGCGCGCGTCGCTTTACCATCTCACCAATCGATGCAATTTGCGCTGCAAGGGGTGCTGGTTCTTCGAAAACGAATTCGACGTCGCGTCGGATGAGTTGAACGATACGTTGCATCTCGAGGCACGCGTGAAGGATGAGGCGGCGCGCGGGATCAACGCGCCATTGCTGATAGGCGGCGAGCCCGCGCTTTATCTGGACCGGATAAGCGTGTTCAGGAAATACATGCCGAAGGTGTCCGTTTCGACAAACGGGCTTCGACGAATTCCTTACGAGGGTTTCGAAGATGTCACCATTGCGGTCTCGGTGTTCGGTGGCGGCCCGCTCGATGACGAACTACGCGCGATCGGCCCGAACGGAAAGCGTTTCACTGGCTTGTTCGACAAGGCGTTGGCTAATTATCGCGACGACGAACGGGCAGGTTTCGTCTTTGCCGTGTCGATCGATGGAATGGCTTATATCGAAGAAACGGTGCGCAGGATCCGGGATAACGGAAATCGACTGCTGTTCAATTACTACAGTCCATACGATGTTGCCGGGCCGCTTCGGCGACGTGGTGAGGAGCAACTCCTGAACGTATTGCTCGAATTGAAGGCCAAATACCCTGAAACCGTGGCGAGCCATCCGTACTACCTGGCAGCACTCATGCGTGGGGAAACCGCCTGGGGAACATTCGGCTATGCCAGTTGCCCGAGTGTCAGCGAAGGTCATCCGCAGAATGCGGAACGGTTTGCCTCGGGGTGGCCCGCGTTGCCGAAATTCAACGCGTATCGCGCAGACCTGCATACGCTGGCGCGCTGCTGTACTTCAGGAGAATGCGCGAAGTGTCGCGACAGCCAGGCCGTGATGTCGTGGTTGCTGGTTAACGCCAGGCATGTGCTGCAGGAAGCCGATGGACTCAGGACATGGACGGAGGTCGCGGAGAGCTATTTCAGTCAGTTCGTCTGGTCAAGTTACCATCCGCGCAACCGCGTTGGGCGCACGCCGGATTGCGCGATGCAGTAATGCGATGCAGTTGCCGGAATCGAAAATCAAAAAGCCCGCAAAATGCGGGCTTTGTGCATGGGTATCGGAGCGAGGTTCAGACGTTGAGCAGCCACCCCGGAGTACACGATGGATGGACAACGCCGTAAGTGCTTGTTCTACCTAGGAAAATGTGCGGTCGACCGCGTGTCCATGCCTTCATGTGCTTTTGCACGGGTTTTACGCCTCGGATGTCCATAGTCGATAGTTACTTCCGCCACGGCGCTGGAGGGGGAATTAAATCATCAAGCCGGGACCGAAGTCGAGCATTTTCCTGCCGAAGTTCCAGCACCATGCGCCCTGCACTATTGAGCTGCGACTGTGCTTTGTCGCGCTGATTCTCGAGCTCCTTAACCCTTGTTGACAGGTCGCTTTTGGCACTTTTTCGCTGTTCCTGGCGCTGCCTCTTTATCGCCCTCTCTCGGCCATTGATTTCCACCCACGCCTGTATCTCACGAATCAACGCCGGGTATCGCGTCCTTCGTAGCGCGGTGGGGTCGGTACCAGCCTCTCTGGCGACGTTGTTCTGACTCACTGGAGTCCCGCGTGGCAAAACCTGCGGGTTGCCGGCCTTCAGACGTTCGAAGGCCAATCGGAATCGTTGTTCAGCCGACTCAGTTACGGATGACATTAAGGTAGCTCCTCAGACCGTTCGCCTCGGCTTGCAGCGCCTGCTCGCGGGGGCTGCCTCGCTGAGTTTTCGGAATTCGTTGTTCAACGCTTGCAAGCTGCCGCTCGACGGAGAGCTGTTTTGTTCTGTCATATATCGCGTCACGGCATGGTTTGTCGCCGTCACCTCCTGTACACCTCACTACTGACTCGATGCCGCCATAATCGCAGTGGCCGTCCTTAGTGCAGCCGCCCAGCCGTGTCTCCCGAAACGAGACTTCGCCATTTCGACCAGCTTTGACAAGCGCCTTGAAATCCCTGTTTCCAATCAAACGAACTACAATTTCGTGCTTTCGTTCTTCGCCCAACGGGGAGAGATAGCGCTCACTCACAAGGGTTTCAATCTGTCTGGCCATTACTTCGTATCGGGCCGCTACAACTTGACTTTCGAAGTCTTCACTAAAGCGCACCCGGCTGTAGTTCTGACCGTAATATCGGGTTTGGAGAATCGTAAGGTGCTTCATGATGACTTGGATAGAGCTGTCGCTCAGAACGCCGCTGGCGAACATATTGATTCCGCCCGTCCGCCGAAGCTGGTGATAAGCCAACGGCCAAATCTCGCCAACCTTGAATTTTCCACCCTTGTCTAAGTTCGGAGTGAACATACGAGCAGTTACCAGGTCATCCTGGGTAATCTTCATCTGTTCGGGGTCAAAGAGACGCGGGTACCTCTGCATCACAAACTGATAGTTATAGGCCCTTGGACGTGTTGAGTAAGGTCGCCATCCGTTCGGGATGGAAGACCATGGTTCGAACGCCGTGTGGAAAAGGTAGGGGTTCATGAGGTCGTCGTCACTGCAATTGACCTCTGGGTTAGAGGCTGCGCACCGGACCCGGAGCTTGGCTACCACTGTCATCGCGTCTACTGCTACCTCGACGCTGGGACTCGTCGGCCATCGTGCGTCACTGTCCGGGTCAGTTTTGGTGGTTTCACCACAAATGACAAGAATGCGACCCAGGACTGGGTCCTCGTCCCACATAAGACAATCCGCCCTCAGCGCACCGACTTCTTCTTTTCGCTGGAGCGTAAAATTGGCGATGTACGAGAGTCCAACCGACTGAACCAATGTCAAGTATGCCGAGAAGGACTTGATGTTGATGCTCTTCCTATTCGGCGGCTGAACCCATCTTTCAAGAAGCGCGTCGATTCCAAAACGCTGCGCAGTGAGTTCGAAGCGGCCATGGAATATTTGCCCGTTTCGCGCTCCGGCCTCGTTCTTCTGCACCGTAAATGGGCGGTGGCTATCGCGTCTCCCCTCATGGCCAAGTGCGCACAATATTGACCCAAAGTTGTGGGCATAGGCATCCACACAGAAATTGAAACAGTCCTCGACCCGCTGTTTATGTTGGAGGAAGTCATCGAGACACTCTCTAAGTCGCCGAACTTGGTAGGCCCAGATACGCGGCGGAATGTAGGCCGTTTGCTCCACGTCTTCCTTGCCGCCTTGAAAGTGCTCGGACAAGCGGCTAATGCCTGTCTCGTCCAGCAGAGTGAATCCAATCTTCTCTCTTACACGGAGTAGACGGTCCAAAGTAATCACTAGGCGTTGACCGTCGAATACGCAAGGGTACAGCCCAGGCACCTTTTCGAGGAGCTTTGGAAATCGGGCGAAGTTGCTCGCTAGAATACCTTCGCGGTCACAAAGGACCACTATTCGACGTAAGAGGTCGAATAGTTTTTTGACCGAAGACCAGCTTCTAGCACCTTTCGGCCCCCATACTATCCAAGTTGCTAAGAGTCTCATTATGTACTGGTTATCTGGGCTGAGCGGGGGAGCGCTACGATTGTGCTGTCCTCCGGCGAAGTTAAGTCTGAGAGTTTTACCGGCCCACGCAGAGAATTCCCAAGAGCTGTCGCCCCATCGCGAAACGGGATATCCGTGAGCATCTTCTGCCACAACCCAGTCCGCTGGGGGCGGCCAACTTGGAGGCCGATAGCACTCGCTATTACGTGTAATCGGGGCGATAGTTAACTTGAACTCGAATTCGCAAGCTAAGAAGCTCACCGCGTACCCTCCAGTTCTGCAATTTCGTCTCGAAATGTCGGGTGGAAGTCACCTTCGGTGATACGCATCTGCACTTCAGTCACCCACTCGCGCCGGACCTCGCTGGACTGCTCAAACCACCTCAGTTTTTCATGGATTCGGGTAATGACAAGCTGCGCCGGTGGCACGTTTTCGTTGCCCTTCGGTTGATGCACCTTGCTCATTTCATTCGTTTTGAGGTAACCGAAGCTCGCCAGTGCCCACACATAATCGAGCGAATCCACGTCGCGGTGGTTCTCACACCACAAGCATCCAGACGCTCGCACGCAATTGGGCTTCGGGGCCTCCTTGGGAACCTTCACAACCTGTTGAGGGGTGCCTGTGCACACCCCTGGCCCTACAGCTTGCATTTTTGCCGAATGTGGGTCGAACTTTGACCAGAATCGGGTAGCCTCGACCATGGCACGTTGAAGGCTTGGTCGGGCGTACACCCGGAGCAATGTCTGCTTCGTGTGCTGTGCCATTTCAGCGGTCAGGTCAGGGTCGGCTGTTTTGCGCAACAGCCAGTTCACCCTTGTGCTCCGCAGTGAGCGTGGCGAGACAAAGGGAACACCTAGTTCGTGGCATGTCGCTCGAATTCGGGAGCCTGTGAATCTCCGCTCAGGCCTACTTCCGTGGATTCCAATGAATGGAAAGAGTCGATTTGAAGATGGAAATAGCGTTCTGCGCCATTCAAGATAGCGTTCAAAGTGGCATTTGTAGTCCTTGAATATCTCAAATAGCACGGTGCCACCGCGACGGTCTTTGTGGTCTTTTACTTGATAACCATCGATGTGGCTTACATAAAAGAAGTGCCGAAACTCGAGGTGAGCTGCTTGGGCAGGGTTCATTCCGGTTTGAGCGATGAACATGAGCAGCTCAGCCTCTATTCTCAGATTGGCGAGCGGGTGCCGTTTTCCGAGGCTCTCGACCTTCTCGGTGGTCGATTGCAAATTTTTATGACACTTGCGGGTTATCGTTTTTCCGCCCCTGAGCTTGATATGAAGGGGCAGGGGGGCATCAAGAACCGTCCCGATGGTTAATCCATCACAGATGTCCTGCAGTAAGTGACCGAACACAAATGTATCGCTCAAGTTCTGCTTCTCTGCGCGAACGCCGACGGCAGTTTTCCGCTGTTCTCTGTGTTCGAGGCGGGTCATCTCAATAATACGGGTGTGTCGCTCGAGGGCGCGGTCCAAGAGCGTCCCTACCGTCGCAGCATAGCTATAGGCTGAACGCGAGGAGAGATGCCGATGTTCGGAATGGCAAGGATTTGCTCCCTTTCCATTATTCATACGCGTACGTTGGAACAACCAATCGGCCCAGGCGCAGTAAGTCTCCGCGACAGCTTCAACGTTCAACGGATGACCAGCGCTGTCCGCAAATCCGAAGAAGTGCCTCAAGAAGCATAACTGTACAGATGCGGTTTCTCTTGACCCTCCGGTGGCTAGCCCCGTCTTCAGTTCCGCATGAAGTTTCACTACCAGTTCCATGCGGTCGACCTGCGGGTCACCTAGTGCTCCACCACCTATCAGCTGCTGAACGCGGTGTGATTTGGCTGCAGCGCCGCCCTTATAGAGCAGGATAGTGAGGTCCCATGGCGTTTCTTTTGCCCCGAAATGGACATCTGGAAAGGTCAGGTCAGGTAGCCGAAGTCCGTCACGCATCCGCGTCGTTCCAGTTTCTGTTTCGGAGCCCGGTGAAGGCTTCATTGAAATCCGCTGCGGCTTGCTTCTTGGCGCGGGTGTTCTCGAGGAATCTGATATACCCGAAGGTTGTTCTCTCGTCCTTGTGAAGCATGGCGTCTCTGACGATTCGAATTGCCTCGGTGGTATCGGTGCAGCTCTCGAGCAAGAGTTGGGTCAGCCAGGTACCGAATGTCGCGCGAGACTGATGGAACTTAAAGCGCTCCATGAACTGCATTCCAGCGTTGACCGCACGCTTTCTCATTTCATTGACTAGCCGGTCAACCGTTCCGACGGTGTATGGCTGAGCGCGCCTAGACAGGAAAAGCAGATTTTTATGTTCCGCTTTTGCCTTGGCTTCTCTCAGCAGGCGAGTTGTCGACGACGCGTAAGCTTTCAGGTCGACCAGGAGGGCTTCGGGCACAACGAGGTCGCCGGCGACTGAGAATTTGGTAGCTACGCCGGTTCCGGGGCCGACAGGAAGTCGGAACACGCCAGGCGTATGTGGGTCTTCCCGTGCCGTGTGAACGCTGGTCACGGTCAAGGTGGTGACGGTGCCTAATCGTGCTCCAGTGAAGAAGCCAGCGCTAAGCATCAGATGTAGCTCGTTTGTTTCGTGCTTTGCGGTGTATGCCAACAGTTTGCTCATGTGCTCGGAGCGAAGCGGTAGAAGACCGTCTTCGAGCAAATTGCCCACACGCTTGCGGTTTGGGATTGAAAGGTCACAACTCAGGCGTACCATCGTCCGCTTAAAGCCAGTAGCATCGTGAAAGGGAATGACGGCTAGTTGGTTAATCCACATTGGAGCGTCGGCCTCGACGAGATTGTGCGCGTCGGCGAATCGGTAAAACTGGATAACCGTGCTCATGCAGTTTGAAGCCGTAGTGCTGGCCAGTATGCCGTCGTCGCGCTCCTCAATTAAACGCTTTCTGTACATCCTCAGCACCTGCGTATCCTTGCGGACGGGAAAGTGTCGCCAGTCGATTTCACGAGACTCAAGAAAATTTGCATAATGATGAAGATGCTTCATCATACGTTTGCTCGTCTCTACGTCAATCTGATTGGAGGCTGCTCTGTCTAAGGCCCACAAATTTGCTTCGTGCCAACTACTGCCGTCATTCCAGAAAATTTGCGGCAGACGGTCGATAGGTTTTTTAGACTGCTTTATCCAGTCCAGTTCATCGTTGTCGGACAACGACGCATCGAAGAACTCGTAACGAATGTATTCAAGCCGTGCCATCGCCGGCTCCACCGGAGCTGTTTTCCGTAGTAAGGCGTGAGTCGCGGCCTGCCCGAGCAAACCGAGCGAGACAGGGTGTGCCTAATGCCGCTCGGAAGGATGGGGTGGTATGGTCGGAAAGCGGATGTGGTTGAAAAACTGAGATTCGAGCAGCCCATCTAGCGCTCGCGGAACGGAGCTCATGATGTTCCGCAGTCAGTTCGCGACGCATGCTATTGCAGAGAACAACATGTGGCGGACGAAGGTATCGCTCGCCTGGAAGCTCTTCTAGACTTCGACCACGGGGACCGGAGGTGCTTGTGACGATGGTGGTCGGCCGCGGAAAAGTTCGACTGCGGCCATTCCGGCTCCGAAGAGTCCTGTCCTGATGCTCGATTGTGTGCCACATCGCATCCTCCTCAATGTACCCTCTCATATATAGGCATAGATGCCTCCATGCGGACGGGGTCTGCGATGAATTTAAGTGCGATGTGGATGAATCGGGCGTTACGCCCATTTCTCAATCTAGCAAATGCATCGTCCCCGTTCAAGTATTTCGATTGCTGTTTGCGAACGAATCCGCTATTGCGGTCGCATCGAGTCACTTCAAGGGGATAAAGTTAACCTTTCGCATTTCTCAATATAAGTTATACGTATCCCATGATTAACTGGCTATTTTTGTATTTTTAATTATATTGTTTTTTTGTTGGCCGTAATCCTTGATGGAGTGCGGACTCCTCGATTTGCCGTGCACTTGGAAACGGTGAAGCACTAGAACGGAGCGGCGCAGAATGGGAGTGCGCATCGATGACACTATTCAACTCCAATGGCATGCCGGATGGGGGAATGACCTCGATTCGTGCCGCTCTCGCTCGCTGAAGAATTCCTCGGCGCAGCCGTTATTTCTGACAGGCGGAACTTGGCCGATGAAACACGGGAAAGGCCTTGTTCAGTGCAATACCGTTCGCGATTTCAACTTTAGGAAATACGGTGATGAGCAGCAACATTTTTTCACGAGGATTCGAGACGCTTGGCTTCAATGTCGGCCGTCTGATGTCCGGTGTCCTTTCGCGCGGACACAAAGTGGTGGGGTCAGTGCTGGACCGGTGGATTTCCACCCCGATGCAGCGTCTGGCATTCATGGGTTTTGCGCGCATGAATGCCCTTTACGTCACGCTTGGCTGTATGGTAACCGCTAGCGTCTTTGCGTGGCTGAATCCCAGAAGCGACCTTGCAACAGCCATGCTGCTGGTAACCTTCTTGCCGCTGCAGAGCATGTATTTTCGGCTCAGCCCTCGTAAGGTCTCGATGATTGTGACCTCTTGCTATGGTCGCGAGTTGCGCGTGCATCTGCCGGATACGAGCCTGTTACCTCGCGACGTCGCAGCACTTCGAGCTCAGGTCGAGGAACTGATGCATATCGCCTCTGTTTGCCATGCTCGTACTTTGACATTCAATTCACCGCTTCTGACAGCGAAGTCCACGAGCACCCTCCTGGCACGCACCTTGGCACGAGCAGCGGCGAGCGCGAATGCGGATGTGCGCGTCGAGGTCGAGCAGCCAAAGGAAGTCGATGTCGTCTCACATGGCAATCTTTCCATCTACGCGAGCCGGTACGAGGCGCTGCGTGATGGACGCCTTGCGGTGGGCGCGCATGGTCGGCTGATGAGCCGCAAGGTGCAGGTGACATTCGAGTAACTTTCAAAACGGTCTCTCAACCGGCCTCAGTTTTGAGGTCTGGGCTCGTTCGTTTCCACTGGCCGCAAGCATACCGGCCGATAGCTCAAGATTTCAGAGAATCAGCCGTTATCGCAGGGGAATGGATGCCGACACCGGTAACGGCATCCGTGAGATGCTGCGCTGAAACATCGCCGAATTTCCAGTGTCAGAAGAGCATTTCAGCGCTAGCCCAAGCAGGCGAGAAGAGCTTGGTGAGAGTAAGCTCGTACGCCGTAGACGAGTGAAGTCCGACACCTGAATCAATTTGCGTCTTAGTCGACTTCCCGAAGTCTTCGCTGGTCAACCAGACAGTTTCGGGTGCGACAAGAACAACCTTGGCGTTGTTATCCGGATGAAGCTTGAACTCTACATTAGGGAAGCGTTGCTTCAGCACATGCGCCTCTGTGCGCGCGCTGGTGTGAGCAAGAATGAAAATGTTCTCTGCCCGCTTTCCCAGAATGAGGCCGATGTAATCGAGGTCGACAAGCTGACGTGTCATGATGTGTACCGGGCCTCGCACACGCGCAAGTTGCGACAAGCGCGTATTCCATGTGCTCGTTCCGAGTGAGAGTTTTGCATCGCCGCATTCGAACGGAAAGCCGCCATTATCGAGGCCAAATTTCATAAGTATTCTCCGGTGTGAGGCATGTGTATTACCGATGGCAATCGGCTCCAGAGCGATGGTGCCCCTGGACTCAGCTTCATCGAGAATGGGGCGTGGGCCTCAACGCAACTTGGTGGTGCGGTGCTCATTTCTGTCACTTGCACCAATGAACCACACCGTGCTTCAGCCAGAAATGGGAGCGACAGCCTATCGTGCGGTCTACCGAGGGCGAAAGACTCGGACGGCGAGCCCCTTTCAGTGTCATGGTCCACCTCGGTCGTTGCCCCTCAATCATCGGGAGCTGGATGGTGTCGCTACATCCGCAGGGGCATCGAAGGGCTGCAAGCCAGTATTGCCCACTTTCGCCGACGGCGTACAGCTTATGTGCTTGAAGGGAGTCGGGCAGGTCGTCAACGACGACGACCGTGTATCGACCGAGCAGGCGGTCAAAGCAGGCAAGGGCGCGGTTCCACAACCGTACGAGTATCCGGGGCATTATTTACAGGTCCATGATTCCGAGGAGTGGCTCTTTTGTGCCGAAGCCTATGCGTTTAGCGAACGCAGCACACGCCTCGCCATCGCCTCGATAGTTGGTCGCGAGCGGGTCGGACAGGCTGATGCGCCACTGCGCGAATTCCGCGTTAGGTTCTACACGGAAAGGCCTTAACCTGGCCAGCAGTTCGTTGACAGCGTACGCCGCGACTAACATGTTGAGCGAGATGACCGCTGGGCGGTCGACATCCATGCCTTTTACGTAACCCGCCTTCCGCATTTCTTTATATCGCTCGGGCTCGTGCTTTTTCATGAAGGCCGCGTCCAGGTCTGCCTGAGAATAAACACCCCGGCTCATGAGACTTGAGCCGCCTGGCTGCACCGTGTGAACAGCACCGGTCACGTGGTCGACGTTACCCTTACCATCCGCATCAATCCGGACTCCGATATCGATAAGCGGAATCAGGAAATGTGACGCGATTTTGTTGAGGATATGTCGACCATCCACGGAATCCAGGCACCCAAACAAAACGTCGCATTCGCCGAGTGCAAGAATTGTTTCGCGGTCGATGATGTCGTTGGGCAGCGGACATACCTTGGTGCCGAGGTCCATCTCCAGGATTGCTTCCTGAGCCCGCTCGACTTTCAGGCGCTTTTTATCTGCATCTGCGCCACGCGCGTTCAGGACGCGATTGAGATTCTTTCGCTCGAGATGGTCCGGGTCGACCGGCACCAGCTCACCCACGCAGTTGCGCGCGAGTTGCTCAAGGATGATGCTGCCCGTGCCGGACGCACCAGCCACACCGATGCGCAGCTGCCGCAATGTGCGATACGTTCCCTCGCCGAATGTCTGGATAAGGCGCAGCGCGTGCTCGGGCGGCTCCGGCTCCAGGCAGCGTTGTTCGTCGAGGTGGTAGAACTCGAAATCGTCCCCGGCAATACGAAACAGGTCGATGGGCTCGCCGAGAATGCCGTTCTGGACATGGCGACCGAATAGTCGCCCATCAGGAAGCATCACGACGCTCGCACGCGTGTCGACGTTGTCGAGGATATTGTCGACCGCTGAGAAAAACGCCCGGTCGGACTTGTCGTCGTACCGTGAGAACTGCGGATAGCCGCTCGGGTGGCTGTGGAACTTGACCACCGTCAGGTTCTTCTTCATCGCTTGATTCAACGCAGGAAGCACCGTTTCGACGGACCAGGCTACAGCGTCCGGTTCGCGTATGCGGCAAGCCTCGTACGGGACCTCTACAACGTCATGTACAAGTAGCTGGCTGCGTCGCACGCCCAACGCCTGGCCGCACAGTGCGATGGCGACGGCCTCCTTCCCGTCGCCGGGAAAGAGGTGTCGGCGCAGCTGCGTGCGGTGCTTGCCAGACATGGCCAGCACCGAGAGCCGGTTATTTGTCGTCATTTCGACAACTCCGCACGCAGGAAATCGTCGACCAGCATCAGGTGCGTACCAACATTATCGATGCCCTGGCGCCACGGACTGTTTGCCGTGCGGTGCCGTGACCAACCCTGCCACGTTTTTCCCTCAAATTCGTTCGTCACCAGGGAGCGGATTGGCTTGTCATCATTCCGCGTGAGCGGCGGGTAGAAGTACACCATGTCAATCTGCGTATCCGGATAGCCTTGGAGCAAAATGACGAACATATCGACTTTCGTCGGCGTGAAGCCCTGCGGCGGTTCGAAACCGCGTACCACGATGCGCTTGACGTCCGACGCAACGGCTTCCCACGTGTAGCCCTTACCGTTCAGGAACTCGGAGTCTTCCTCCATCACCGTGAAGTCCGCGCGGACCGGGCCTTCTCCCTCTTGTACCTCTTTCGGGATGGTCGCGAAGCGCTCCACGCCGTGGGCGGTGAAATCGACCGTTTGCCCCGGTGCAACCGGACGCATCTGCCCGTGAACCTTTTCCGACAGAAGGTAGCCGGCGCTCGACTTGCCGGCGAGTCCCAGAATCTGCTCGCCGGTCATGTGCGGGACGTCGACGACGTAGTAACTCTTGTCGATTCGAATCTTGTACTTGTGCCCGTGGGGAATCGGCTTCTTCTCCCGGACGAAAATTTCAACGTCGATGATTCCGATAATTTCTTCGCCATCGTGGCCAACCGCTCCGACGATGATGGTTTCTTCAATGCGTTGCTCGTTTGCAGACATTTCAAACTCCGTTGCGTCGGATTGACGGGCGCCGAAGGGCGATGTTGACGTTCGGCCGGCCCGGTGCCAGACTCCGTCTTACATGTGAGACAGTCTGGCATGATGCGTCTCTTGAGTCAAACGATTTTTGTTGCACATATAAGACAGGAGAGAAATGGAACACGTGAAGATGGAAGTGCTAGCCCAGCACATCCTGCGGCGCAGAGATGGTCGTGGTATCCGAGAGGCGGCCAAGGAAGTCGGCATCAGCCCAGCCACCCTTTCCAGGGTTGAGAATAAGAAGGTCCCCGACTTGGAAACCTTCGGGAAGATTTGTGCGTGGCTTGGCGAGGACCCTGCAACCTTCCTTGGCTTGGTGCAGGCATCCTCATCGGCGCCGCGAGCTCAGGTTCATTTCAAAAAAGAAGTGGCGGTACGCCCGGAAAGTGCCAAGGCGTTGAGTGAGATGATTGTTCTCGCTCAGGAGGCACTTCTGAAGGAAGAGGTCTGAGCATACTGTGCAGCGTGGATACAAAGCCTGGTGCGAGCGATTTTCGGCCGACACTCGCCGCGAGCTTGACTTGCCTTCGACCGCGCCCTTGAGCGCTCGGCAATTGGCGGCTCATCTTGGAATACGCGTTTGGACGCCCGATGACGTACCCGGGTTGCAGCCGGAGGCTCGGGCGGTGCTGCTGCGCAATGACGGCACGCCGAGTTGCTGGTCGGCAGTGACGCTTATCGTCGGTGAAAAAACGCTGGTCATTTTGAATTCATCACACTCGCCGGCACGGCAAGCGAGCGACCTGATGCACGAGCTTGCTCATCGCATTCGTAACCATGAACCGGAAGAGATGAGCATCTCCACCGAAGGACTGATGCTGCTGAGAGCTTACGACAAGGAGCAGGAGGAGGAGGCGGACTGGCTGGCAGGCGTGCTTCTCCTTCCCCGCGACGCTCTCGTTCATATCAGGCGCCAAGGGTTGTCCGACGAAGAGGTCGCCGCAGATTACGGTGTGAGCAAGCGCATGTATACCTATCGCGTCTCGATGACCGGCGTGAACCGGCAGTTTCGGTAACGAGGTTGGCAACAGCGAAAGCAGCGTCACGTATCTACGGCCGCACTGGTTGCTACTGAAGAACTTGCAGTCTAAGGGGCAGGGTGGTGCGTGATACTATTGCCGCCGCCGAAGCCATCACGGTGGAGTGCTTTTTTCGGGCTAGCGATTGTGGAATGAGCACATTAGTCGACATTGCAAACATTGCCGGTCGTGGGTTTACGGCGACGCTGACACGTGAAGAACAGCGGGCGATGGGCCAGTTCATGACGCCCCCCGCTGTCGCCAGATTTATGGCGCAACGCCTAGTCGCTACAGCGACGCAGAAGACAGCGAGAGTGCTCGAGCCAGCAGCAGGTGGCGGCATCCTCGCGGCAGCGGTGGTCGAAGCATTGCTGGCAAAACCGGAGGCCGAGCGGCCGCGCCGCATCGAGCTTCTTATGTATGAACTTGAGCCGCGGCTGCTTGCTGGTCTCGAGTCGCTTTGCCAGCAGGTGCGGTTGACGTGCGAGCAGAGCGGAGTGGAGTTCGATTATCTGATTCGCAACGAGGATTTCCTGCTGTCGGAACTGGCATTGCGAGCGGAGCCGTTGCCTGGACTGGTGACGATTGCCAACCCCCCGTTCCTGAAGTTGAACAAAGGCACTGACCCGCGAGCAGCGCTGCACGCGTACGCCGTGCATGGACAGCCGAACATCTACGCGCTATTCATGGCGGCCACCGCCCGGCTCACCCCTCCCGACGGCAGTTGGTGTTTCATCACGCCGCGCAGTTGGATGGCTGGAGAGTATTTCAAGGCGGCACGCCGCGCGTTGCTTCAGCATCTCACCATTGACCGTTTGCATGCGTTCGAGAGCCGAACCGAAGGCTTCGAGGAAGACGCCGTGCTCCAGGAGACAGTCATTGCGTGGGGCCACGGTCGGGCACTGGTCGATGCAGGCGCCAACATCGTGGTCACGCGTAGTCAGGGGGCGGGCGACCTTGCGACAGCTGGCGTCCAGGCGCTACCTGTAGCGCGAGTGGTCAGCGATGACGAGCATGCAATGTTTTCGCTGCCTGCCCACGATGTAGACCCATTCGAAGGTTGGCGCGCGACTTTGAAGACCTATGGGTTCGAAGTATCGACAGGTCCTGTTGTGGCCTTCCGCGCAACTGAACATATCCGCGAGGGCGGTGAGACGAATACCGTCCCCTTACTTTGGCTCCAGCATGTTCGGCAGCAGCAAATCGCTTGGCCGGTGCGGAAGAAGCGGGAGCACATCGTCGCCTCTGCGGAAAGTGCATGGATGCTGGTTCCCAATGCACCGATGGTCGTCATGCGCAGGTTCTCGCCCAAGGAGGATGAGCGTCGTGTGACGTGCGCCGCCTATCTGGGGCAGTTTCCCGGTCCAGTTATCGGTCTGGAAAATCACCTGAACTACATTTACCGCAGAGATGGCGCGATGACGATGAACGAAGCTCGCGGCATCTCGGCGTTCCTGGCCAGCCATACTGTCGACGCGCACTTTCGGGCATTGGCTGGCAGCACGCAAATTAATGCGACGGAACTTCGCAAACTGCCATTGCCACCGCTCGACGTACTCATCGAAATTGGCGAGCGCGTCGGGGACAATCCTACGCTTGCCACGATTGACCGGGTGGTCACCGAGGTGCTAGAGGTACGCATCGAACCGCAGCCGGCCGTGGCGGGTGGTGAATGAGTCTACCTGCACTGTTATCCATTCCCAATATCCTGGAGCGCCTGCGGTCGATTTTTCCTGAGGGTGTCGAGACGCGAGGCCCTCTGGTTGGCGACATGGCGGCGAAGGTGGTTTGGGTATTCCTCTATGGTGGCATGGTCGATGGCGAAGGCCGCTTTCTGCGGCCTAGTCATGTGTATTTCTACACCGAAGAGCAGGCTGCGCTAACTGGCGACGAAGACAGGTTGGCCTGGGTTGCAGACTCCAAGAAACAAGGATTTCGGCCAACAGGAAAGCGGTGGTATGCGGATACCACCAAGGAGCCGATACGTGACGAGACCATTGGAGGCCTGCTCAAAATCGGTGCGGTCAGCAAGCTGCCAGGCTATGCGACGACGTCAAGCACGCCCACCTATTCTCTGAGGCCAGACTTCGCGGCCCTCTTCGCCCCCGGTCTGACGGCAGACGCACTGTCTGCCGCCGTTGAGGTTTGGCAGGATAGGCATCTGTCACCCGCCGCGCGAGCGCGCATGGCGCTGCTCGCCGCTGGCAAGGTAAAGCGCACCGATGACGTATCCGTACTTTGCCCCGACGACACTATCGCGAAGCTCGCGCCCGGGCCGTCATCACTTATCGCGAAAGGCGTCGTGGAAGAGTTCGCGCAGCGCTTCTTGAAGCAACCTGCATTGCTATGGCTCTCCGAGAGCGGAGAAAAGGTACGCTATCACGATGATGCAGCCGCAAAATCTATCGGGTTACGCATCGACGCTTCAAAGACGTTGCCAGACATCATACTGGCGAACGTTGGCGAAACCGGTGAAGATACAGCGCTAATCTTTATAGAAGTCGTGGCGTCCGACGGGCCAATGACGTTGGCGCGCAAGGATGCGTTACTATCATACGTTCGGAAATCCAATTTCCCCGAAAGCCAGTGCATTTTCGGAACAGCGTTCGAGGACAGAGCACATCGTGCTTTTAAGAAAGCTCTGCCGACACTAGCTTGGGGTTCATTCACTTGGTTCCGGTCGGAGCCAGAGCGGCTGATGTGGCTGTCGGAAAAACCTTTTGATGTTGTGCAGTTACCGCGGTCCGGGCAGTAGCTCTGCCGGCTTGAAAGGCAAGTTCCGCACCGCGCGCTCGCATTTTGGCTGAACGCAAGATGCTCGCGCGCGGCGAGGAGTTAGTCATGCTATCGATGGATGATTTCAGCAAGGGACGATAGCAACGACTGCGGCCGACGTGGACAGCTTAGGGTTGCGCTTCAGGTATCTGGGACCTCAGAAAGGAGCGGATGATTTCAGCCCCCTCCAGTGCAGAAATTACCGACGTGTCCACCCGCATCGAGTATGGTCTTGAGTACGCTGGATGCCCGAATTGAGACCTTGCCATTCCTTCAACTCTGTCAGACCGCAAACGCTCTCGTTCCTCAAGGACTTTCAGTGGCGCGAACACGCCGATAACGAACGTCGGCCGTGACGCGAGCGCTGCAAGGCACGCCTCGAACTCGCTGTCATTCCGAAGCACGAGGTCTAGAATGATATCGAAGTGGCTTTCGGATGCACGGCGAAGCGTCGACTGCAAATTCAAGTAGTGAATTTGCAAAGCTTGATTTAACTCCTCGTCAGACCGCATGTCGCGTCTTCTCGACATTTCGACGAATGCGTCCAGCGTAATGTGGAACGATGGCACCCCCGAACTGTCCTGCAAGGCTTTCGCCAAACTGCTCTTTCCTGCGCTTGTGGGACCATGTAGAACGATGGCAGTCGGAATCATAGGCACTCACTGGCAAGCCAATTGGTATTTCATCAAAAGGGACCGCGGTCATTTTTCCATGTATGGCTATCGATGCTCGATTATTTCATTTTCGTAGTCAATTAATGGATTGCGTCGCCATTACGTTACTTTTTTCGAACCGGAGCGCATAAGCGTGCGCCGGTCACGTCGATTGCAAATCCAGGCCCCATATTGTCTACGTAGGGTTTCCCCCGTATTATTTTGTTCGGCTTTGACGGAAGCCGGAACAAGGAAAAAATCAAATGGGAGCGCAGGACCTTATCGCATTAATGAAATCGGGGCTGTTCCAGTCTGACCGCGTTGTGAAACTGGATACTCCGGCTGGGTCAGACGTGCTGCTGCCGCATATCGTGGTCGGTGTTGCACGGCTGGGGGGCAATTACGAGTATGCCGTCGACGTGGTTTCGCTGCGCGACTCGCTCGAACTGAAATCGCTCATTGCGCAGCCGGTCACGCTCTGGATACAGCAGGCCGACAAGACCTACCGGCCGCGGCACGGCTACGTGCATACTGCCCGGCGCCTCGGCGCGGACGGACAGTTGACGAGCATGCAGCTGATTTTCTCGTCATGGTTCCATTTTCTGAAGTTCCGCAAGGACGCTCGGATATTCCAGGAGCAGCCGGTCGAAGCCATTCTCGAAACGGTATTCCAAGGGCACCCCCAGGCGGTCGGGGCATACCGAATCGAGGTTAGCAAACCCTCGCCGGCACGCTCGTTCTGTGTCCAGTATGAGGATGACTGGAACTTCGTTCATCGGTTGATGGAGTCGGAAGGCTGGTTCTACTACTTCGAGCACGCCGACGACGGCAAGTCGCACACGCTTGTCATCACCGATGACCTGTATTCGCTCAAACCCCTCGAGCCGGAGCACGTCCGGTTCTACCGTGCCGGTGTCACGCGCCAACCTGACGCGCTCGTGCAGTGGGCAGGCACGCGGACCTTGCAGAGCACGTCGTATTCGACGAGTACGTTCGACTACAAGAATCCCGACGCACGCAAAGAAAAGTCGTACCCGACTGTCGGGAATCAGGGCGACCTGCCGCAGCAGGCCGAAGTCTACGAGTACACCGGCCCGTACACGTACCTGGAGGATGACCGCGGCGACCAACTCACGAAGCTAAAGCTTGAGGAATGGGAGTCGCGCGCGAAGCGATTTTACGGTGTGGGTAGCCTGACCGGCATCGACGTTGGGCGCTGGTTCACTCTGTTGGACCATCCTGAGCACGACCGGGATGGTGCCGAGGACCGCAAGTTTGCGGTCGTCGAGGCGACTTGGTACATCCGCAACAATCTGCCGGTGGGCGAAGGGCGTGCCTATCCGCATAGTTTAGACGCGCGTCTTGCCGAGGTTCGCGATGCGCACGAGGCGTCAGCATCGGCATTCACGGTCAAGGACGCTTTGGGCAGCGAGGGCTTCTTTCTTGTCGAGGTCGAGGCCCAGCGCCAAAAAGTGCCGTTCCGCAGTCCGTTCGAGCATCGGAAGCCGGTCATGTACTTGCAGACGGCCACGGTCGTTGGCCCGGGCAATGAAGAGGTCCATACCGATGCGCTGAACCGCATCCTGGTGCGCATGCACTGGGACCGGCGTGACGGCGTCGGAGCGACATGCTGGGTGCGCGTTTCCTATTCCGATACTGGCGGCGGCTACGGTAGCGTGCACGTGCCGCGCGTTGGCGAAGAAGTGACCATCGAATGGCTTGGTGGTGATTGCGACCGTCCCATCGCAACTGGCCGCGTCTACAACGGAGCAACGCAGCCGCGCTGGCATTCGAACGGCATCCTGTCGGGCTTCAGCTCGAAGGAATACGGCGGCAACGGTTACAACCAACTCGTGATGGACGATGCGACCGGGCAGAGCCGCCTGCAGCTTTTCTCGTCGCAAGCCAGCTCGATGCTCCACCTGGGATACCTGATTGCGCAGGACGGAAACGTTCGCGGCAGCTATCTCGGCAGCGGCTTCGACCTGCGCACCGATGCGTACGGCGCGATTCGCGCCAATCGGGGGCTTTTCCTCACAACCCATCCAGGCTCGGGGACGGCACCCCAGCAGCTCGAGGTCCAGCAGGCACAGCAGCAGCTCGCTGGCGCACACAACCTGGTCGAGTCACTTTCTGACGCCAGCGCCCAGCACCAGGCCGACAGCCTGAAAGCAGGCCACGACGCACTCAAGGCCCTCACGGACGCCGCGACCGACGCCGTCCAGGGGCAAGGCCAAGGGAACGGCGGCCGCACGGCGGGAGGCGGCACGGGCTCGGCCAACGCGTTCAAAAAACCTATTCTTCTGGCCGCGAGCCCGGCGGGCATCGCACTATCGACCCAGCAGTCGGTGCACTTGGGCGCGGACGACCACGTGAACGTAGTCAGCGGTCAGAGCACCCACATCGCGGCTGGAAAATCGCTGCTTGCGAGTGTGGCCGAGCGCATCAGCCTGTTCGTCCAGAACGCCGGGATGAAGCTCTTTGCTGCGAAGGGCAAAGTGGAAATCCAGGCGCAGTCGGACAACATCGAAGTGACTGCGCAGAAAACGGTCAAGGTGCTGTCGGCAACCGAGAAGGTCGAAGTTGCCGCGAGCCAGGGCGTCCTGTTGACGTCAGGTGGCGCGTATATCCGCATTCAGGGCGGCAATATTGAGATTCATGCTCCGGGCAAAATTGACATCAAGGGCGCGCAGCATACGTTCAACGGCCCCACGAGCGTGCCCTACGACTTACCGGCCCTGCCCAAGGGCGACCTGCACAACAAGCTCGAGCTGAACCTCACGGACGACAACCTGAAGGCCGTACCCCAGGCTCCCTACAAGGTCGTGTTTGAAAATGGAACGACGTTGGCAGGCAAGCTTGACGGTAACGGTCATGCAGTCCTGCGTGACGTGCCCGACGGCGCAGCAAAGGTCTTCTTTGGCGAGGACGCGCGCCCATTCACGCCACAGCCGGTTCCAGCGCCCAAGGACCTCACGCAGCCCGATGTGCTCAAAGAATTGCACGCAGCTGGGCACGAGGGCATCACGGACGAGAATCTCTATAGCCTGTTCAACAAATTTTCTGGCCGGCCGGACGTGAAATGAACGAAAGCGACCAACAAGCAATCGAAGAGGCCGTCAAAGAGATTGGCTGGTCGATGGCGACTAACGCCGTGCCGTTGTTCTATGTCGCGCAGAACGTCTACGACACAACCGAAAGCGTCTGGACGGTGTGGAACGCACGCGAAAGTGCGGACGAGATGACGAAAATCGAGGCCGGTATCGACCTGGTGTTCGCCGTCGTGGGCTGGGTCCCTGTCGTCGGCGCTGGCGTCAAGCGTACGTTCCGGCTCGTCAATCACAAGTCTGAAATCTACGGCCCGCTGCTGTTCGACATTCTGCGTCTGGTGCTCCAGCAAGCCCACATTCAGACCAGTCCGGATGCGCTGATTGACAAGCTGTTCGATGCCTCCGGCGTGAAGAAGTACCTGACCGAGGCGCGCGAGCACATCCAGAAATCCTGGCTGTACCGCGAGATGCCGTCCGCGATGCAGGTTACGTTCATGCAGGCGCTGACTTTCGTCGAAACGAACCTGCCTTACTGGCTCGCGCAGTTCGTCCAGCGCAAGCTGCTCCACTGGCGCAAGAAGCAGCCGAATTCATCCGCGGTCAGCACTTTGGATGAGCATCGGACCACCGAGAAGCCTGGCGCGAAGGGCGAAGAAGCGAAGGCTGGTCATGACCGACCGGTCCCGACGCCGTCCAGGGGCGTAGTGAACGCCAAGCTCGCGGTGACCGATATCACAACGGGCATCACCGGGATTCTAGGCGAGCACATTGGCGACTACTACTGCTATGAAAAGCTCAATTGGGGCAATGGCTGGAAGGGGCATGACAAGGGTTTAAGTGGCAAATGGAGCGAGCAGCCGGGCCTGCGGGTCATGGGCAAGCTCAACGACAAAGGCAAGCTGAACAAGCTGTTCGACTTCAAAGCCCGTGGCCACGGTATCGACGGCGTCTGGCGTGCTGCACCGTTCAGCAACCAGATGAAGGACTTCGCTATCGTCGAAATCAAGGCATCGGCAACGACACGAAAGCTGAAAGACCCAAACGCCAAGCCCAGCATTGCGAGCAAGCTCGGAACGCTTAAGGAGAAAGTACGCCCCCCTGCTCAGGACCTTCTCGAGCCGCCCGAGGACACCGGACCGGCGTTACCGTCCAAAGGAAGCGGGAAGCCAGGAGGTGGAGGTAAGCCTGCGACGGGCGGAGGTAAGCCCTCGCCGGGTGGCGGAAAACCAACGCTAGGTGGCTCGTCGAATGAGAGTAGCCCTCCGAGAAAGCAGCAATCCGATTCTGCCACGCCAACAACGGAGGCAACTCCGACGGGCAAGAATGCTCCAGCCGGACCTAGCAGCGCAAAAATCGCCAGGGTTCAAATGAGTCACGAATGGATTGAATCAAGGCTTCCGGGGGCAGTTTCGGACCAGAGTCTGGTTGACACCATACTGAGGTCAGGATACTCGCGACACCTGTTGTATGTTCCATTTTATCTTCCGTCCGCTGAGCAACACGTCGAAGCGCTCACCACGGGCGCCGAACACGAACATGCGGACCACGACCTTCCCTTCACCCATCACTACAAGGATGGGGAAGTCGAGGAAGCGGTCAAGCTCAAAGCGAGCAGGATAAAATAGCGTAGGGCTACGAGATTATTGATATGAGCGAAGACTTCGATTCGAAGCGACGACAGCGCTTTCTTGGCGAGGACTACTTCAAGTGGCGCTTGGGCCTCTTGGATGAGGGCATCACGTACTGGTCGGAAAATACTGCTCCAACCGGCAGCACCGAAAACGAGCGGAAGGCGCTGACGCAACGCTACCTCGTTTCCGATATCTATCGACGCTTTCTGCTCATGTACACGGGCGGCGCAGACATCGAGCCAATGCGTGACGAACTCGAGTCCGTTATCAAAGCCTATGAACGGTACACGAAAGCTCAGCGCTTGAACCGGCACGACGCCAGCGAGCCGCCATTGGTTTTCGAGGAAATTGGTGAGTATGAGACAGTAATGCAGCTAATTGGCTTTTGCTATCTGCTGCATCGACGTGACTTGCTTCCGCGGATTGTCGAGATGTTCGACCCCTCCTATCGGGGGAAGGACACTTTGTATGAGGACCTGCTGGCGTACGAACTCGAAGGTCGAATCAACGTAGATAGCTGGTATCACGACGTGCCGTATCGGCCTCTCGTTTTCAGCCTTTATCGGGAGACGAAGAAGGAGTCCGTCGACGACATATCGGAATACCTCGATGCTTGGTATCGCGGCATGGCCGCAGCTCCGGGGCACGATGGTCACCTGGAAGCGAAGAAGAACGGCAAGGGTACTTACGTCGGTTACTGGGCCGTCGAAGCAGCGGCCGTCGCATATCTTCTACAGCTAGACGACAGCTCCTTCCGTGAACATCTGTTGTATCCGAAAGACCTCGCTGACTTCGCCCGCAGCTTCGACGCATCACAGGTAAGCGCGCCGGCGTTTCAAGGTGGCGCCGCAACGACTGTGCGCACAGGCCAGATTTGCCCAGAAACTGGCATCTGGAAAGCTCAAGGGCATCACGTTCCAGGCGTTATGGTGCAACAAGGCGAGCGCATGCCGGAAGTGTTCGCTCCGGACCGGTCAGGCGCATATCGTTCCCAACCCGCGCTCTGGGAGTTCGAACGCAAGGCCTGATGCCTGGGCGAGTTCACCAAGCCGCACGCAAAATCTTGCTGCGTGCGGACTTGTTCAACCTGTCACCTTACTTCTCAATAAGAAAGCGGTCGCGATTCTTTGCGTCACGAATCCAGAGCGGAGCACGACCGCGGCCTGACCACGTCTCACCAGTCTTCGGATTCTGGTACTTCGGCTCAGCAGCCGTTGCCGAACTCGCAGTCTTCTTGGCACGCTTGCGACCAAAAATCTGGTCTTCGGTGATGCCGTACTCGGCGACGAGTTCGCGAACTTGCGCAACAACTGCTTCAAGCTCGGCGACGCGTGCTGCTTCAGTGCGCTCCTGGAGTGCGTCGAGTTGTGCCTTCAGTGTCTTATAGTTATCTGCCATTTATTTAAATATCCTATTATTTAGAGATGGTTTGTATATCTTGGCAATCAACAAATTGCTTGAAGGAAGTATACCTCTTGTTCGGTACAGCATTCGTGTACGCCAAGATTCGTGGCGCGCGAAGGTCTGTGTGCCCCCTCAGCGAGAGTGGGGGAAAATGTAGGCATCAATGAAGCCAATCGGTAAAATGTGCGTTCGAACGCGACAAGTTCCCGCCATGCCCAACTACAACGGACAGTGAGTGGAGCAGGCATTGCTCAATGCTAATGCCGGTGTCGAGGACGTTCAGGATACCTGCGCGATTCGGCGACCAGAGCGTCGCGGGACAATCCCGGATTGAACTCCCGGACACCCCTCGTGCGACTTGCGATGGGTGACGCCAAAGAGGTAAGAAGTCGGCTGCGGAAATCGGCAACTAAGCTGATGCCGCCAGGACGGAACGCGGCGCACTACGCGAACTTGAACGGCAATGGCGGGCACTATCTCAAATAGGACAATGGGCTCTCCGACGTGGCGGTCGCTACGCTGTCCACTGCCAATTCTTATAGCGCATGAAGCAGTCTTGAATTTCGGTGGGTGCCTCGGGCGCGACTATATGTCCTTCGTAGCTATATTCCTGTCGTGCAGGTTCAGCCGCGAAGGTATTCGGTTTGAACGGGGACAATTGCAGCGGCTCGTTGATGCGACAGTATGGTGCGCTAATGGTCTTCAACCAAGAGAATAGACGCGCCGTGCCTCCCGCAGCTTCAATCAAAACTCTGGCAGCCTCACTGCTCCGGCCGGATGTGCAAAAGTCGTCGACGACAAGTACACGCTTGTCCGTCAGGCTAATCGCTGTTTTGCGAGGAGCCGCACTGAGGTTCAGATGCGGTTTTTTTGAAAGATGGGTCGTGTTCAATTGGTTCAAAAATTTGCGGTCGGCAGCGCGAATTGGCTGGCTTTTCAGCGCCGCCTCATGGCGTACGATGAGGTCGTGGTAGTAGGACCTGCGGAAGCATTTGCCAAGCCGCGACAGAACTTCCGCCATGCCAAATTTGTTCGCGTCGGACTCCGGGCTATGCCCCGGGAAACTGCAAATGTAGTCGACGTCTTCGAGCATGCCGGAAAAGTAGAGTGACGAAACCGCGAAATTGAACCAGAAATCGGGGTTGCCGTACCCCCCTTTGGCAAATGCTCGAGCATCCGCCCCAAACATCTGATACGCAGCTCTCATTGTCGAGAATGGGCCTGCCGCTGAAACGTCGAGACTTCCGTCCTGTACGCGCCAAAAAATAGGGTGTTTGCGCAACGCGAAAACAAAGCAAAAACGCGCGAGGTCGCTGATTGTGGGGACAGAGAATCCATATTCCGTATGCTGCCCATACCAATCGGGGCGTAGCATGAGCAGACCATTCTGGACGCCAGCGCGCATGTCTTCATCCACCCCGCCGACCAGTGCGGTCTCGTATCGTTGCGCGCCGTACCGCTGCATGATGGGCAGCGCTGAGTCCTTAAGCTGACGCGCGGGCGAACCATCGGTATTGAAGCCGTGGAGTGCGACGGGGGTTTGGGCTATCTCAGAAAACCAGTCGGACATGGTCCGTTGCTGATTGACCGTCCAATTTCGATTGGACCAGAGCGCAGTCGTAACTCCATGAGGGGCAAGTTCGCGGGCCAAGCGGCCAAGGTCGCGAGCGATGTCGTGGTTTATTTTGTTGTCGTGTGCGATGGTCTCATCGACACTGAGCAAGAGCAGCTTTAGTGGCATATTCGGTTAGAACAGCGATTGTTGCAGGCTCGGTACTCTCGTCCCGGTTTGGGGGGCGACCTTGCGTAGTGTCTCTATGAATGCTGCATGGGCGCGTGGCACTTCAAATGTCTGGTCAGCCTCCCCGTGGTCGCGAGGTGGCTCCATACCATTTATAGTCAGATTGATGGTAAGGCGCGCGAATCTCTTTGCAAAGCGAATGGTATGTGCCGTGCCTGACGAGCGCTTCCACTCGGGGGCAACGACACACTTGGCTAGTGCTGCCTGAAGGCGATTTCGCCAAACGAAATTTTCAGCTGATGGTTGAGCGTCTGGCATGTACTCAGAAATCAGCAATCCACCCGCGTTTACGATGCGGCCAGCCAGTTCTGCATTCTTCGCTGGGTAGGACTTCAGAAGTCCCGTACCAAGCACCGATATGTTTGGCAGGCCGCAAGTCAAAGCCCAATCATGCGCAATCTCATCGACGCCTTTGGCCAGTCCGCTTACGATAGTTGTTCCTACCTCCTGAAGGGCGGAGACTGCATAGCGGGTGAGAAATTCACCTTGCACAGAGGGCGAACGTGTACCGACAACCGCGACCGCCTCGGATGCGAGCAGGTCTAGGTTCCCTCGGTAGAAGAACCAGAGTGGCCGAACTGATTTATCGAGTTCTGCAAACTGCGTTGGGAACCGTGGTTCACCGAAACGGACGAGCCGAATGTCCGCGCGAGCGAGGGTTTCCGCCGCAGACTCGCCAAGTTGGTAGAGCGAGTCGACGCTGATGTCCCGGCTTGCACCCTTGGAAGCCGTTTCGACGAAATCGGAGCCGTAGTGGTGGATGTGCTTCGCAATTTCGCGTATTTCACCTAGGTCACGCAGCGTTTTGAAGCCAACACCTTTGAGCCGCGCCAGACCTAAGAAAAGTATCGCCGCTTCGTCAAAATCAGACATCAAGATTCCGTTCGGCAGATGGTTGTTGTTCCCCGATTATATCCGCGTAAGACGTGCGTTCGGCTCTCCGGAGTTCCTGCTCCTGGCGCCCGGACGGCGCCATTTTTTACGAGATACTGGTTAAATATACAGCATATCTTGGGACTCCGGCAGTCGCCCACGGTGTAGTTGGATTGGCGGGGGGATAGACGTAAAAGCTACATAGTGACGTGCTGCGACTGGAGCGTCAGCATTCCGCGTCGAAGAACAACACCGGGTGTGAATCGTTGTTGAAACGTTTCAGAAACGTTGCTATGCTTCCGTCACTACATCTTGGGGGCATCTGATGGCACGTCCGACTACGAATGAGATTGGTCCGAACTTGGCGCGACTGCGGGAAGCCGCAGGACTCAAGCAGGCTGAACTAGCAAGCCGCCTGACTATGAGCGCGCCTTCGCTGTCCAGGGTGGAGAGCGGTGAGCGTCCGCTCGCGCCGGATGAGCTCCAATCTTTGCTAGCTGCAATTGGAACGGAGGAGGCGCTGCGGTTTTCCGAGTATCTTGGTCGGAACTGGTCCGAACTGCCCGTCCCCCCTCTGAACCATCCGAAGCAAGACCTGCTCTGGGAGGCCGACCAAGTTAGTGGCACTCTGCGCCGGCTTCTTGACGGGGATATCAAAGCTTCTTTTCAGAAACGCATTGAGGAATACCTAGAGCAGATTCGAGCGACCGCCGGTCTCCTGTTGAAGCGCGACCATACTGTGGCGCTCATCGGCAGCATCGGCGTCGGCAAAAGCACGGCGATTTGTCGGGCGCTTGGTTTGGAGGTGAGTTCTGAGGATGGGCTGTCTCAAACCGTACTCGAAGTTGGTGCTGGGGGTATCACTGTCTGTGAAGTGCACATCTACTCCGGCCCAGGATACGGACTTATTGTCGAGCCGTGTTCCGAAGACGAGGTCCGAGCTCATGTGATGGATTTCGCGGAATACATCTGGCGTTCCGCGAAGGGTACTCCTGCCAATGCGGCCGACGAAGGGGATTCGCAAGGCGTCTCCAAAGAGATTGAGCGTGCCGTTCGCAACCTGTCAGGATTGAGAGTGCGAAAGTCCAAGGGCTCCGATGGTAAAACCCAGCGGTTCGACGATGCGAAAGCTCTCGCCGCAACCTACGAGGCTCCGCGTGATTTTGCGGTTGAGGTCCTAACGCGTATGTCACTTCACAAGCGTGACGCCCGGAATGTTTGGCATGACAGCCTGAGTGGTAAGGCCCCTCTGGTGTGGCTACGCGAGACCTTCCTTGAAATTAACAACGGGCGCCATCCAGACTTCAGTTTGCCACGCCGCATCGAACTTGTGGTCGCAATGCCACTTGTACCGGATACGGACCTCAACATTCGGTTCGTCGATACGAAAGGTATCGACCGGGCAGCGGGACGTGCTGACCTCGAAGTGCATCTTCAGGACCCTCACGCGTTGGCATTGCTTTGTTCGAAGTTTAATAACGCACCAGGAACAGAGGCGCGTATGCTACTAACGCGCGCGAAAGAGGCTGGGAATCGAGATTTGGATAGGAATGCTGCGCTTTTGGTCCTTCCGCATCCTGGCGAAGCTCTGAAAATGAAAGATGACGCAACGTCGGAGCACGTGGAATCTGCGGAAGAGGGTTGTGAGCTGAAAGGAGAGCAGGTCGAAACGGCACTGGAGTCGACTGGTATTCGGAACATTCCGATTTGCTTTTTCAACGCCCTGGAGGATTCAAGGGATACCTTGGTGCAGTTCGTCATGGACCGCATCGCGAGCGCGCGCGAAGGATTCAGCACGGACCTCAAACGTTTGGTGACAAACGTCCGGGAGGTGATTGAAAACCAGGCGAAGGAGCAGGCTCAAGCAATCCTGCGGGATGCGGCTTCTCAACTCAAACACTGGGTGAGCCAGAACAAGGGGGCGCCGAAAGCGACACGCCAGATTCAACGAAGTCTCATCAAGGAGTTGGAGGACGCGCATCCAAGTACCGTTCACGCCGCAGTTCGTCGGGAAGGAGATTGGCTGCACCTGAACTACGGCTATCAGCTCGGCCATGGAGCGAGGACGCTCGCAACGGCAGCCCTTGGCAAGAAGGTCGCTGACTTCACTGCCATTGCAGACAATCTCCGGACGAATCCCGAATTTTCGGACGCAGAGACGCTCATTTCTCAGTGCGAGCAGGTATTGCAAGCGGCCTTTGACCAGCTGCTGCGGAAAATGCAGGTTTCTGGTGAATCGCTCTTCGCAGAAGAAATGAAGCGAGACAAGAACTTCTGGCAGCAATGCGAACGCGAATGGGGCCAAGGGGCAGGATACCGGGACCGAGTGACGACGAAGAGCACCGCCTGGTTTGATGATGATTCGCACCAGAATATCAGTGAAGAAATTCGCGACCTCTTGGAGCAGGAATGGAAAGAGGCGCTGGAGCGGGTCGAGGCGATGCTGCAGGACGTTTGAGTAGAATGGCCATGCGGTGGGGATATCCACCGTGTACGTTGGATTGATACCTCTAGCGTTCTCACGGGCTGGTTGATACAGGTTCGGCAGCTACGTCTGCCGAACCGTGTTGCCGATACCGCTCGCGGGCATATCGGCCTGGGGGACAAAACGACCAGCAAACCGTTACCAACTGCCGTATCGCGGTGGAACATCGTCGACGGCATCCCAGCGGGAATCGACGGTCGGGTCTAACCAGTCGGCCGCCCGCAGTATCCACGCTGCATCTACGACATCGTCCGACGCGGTCAGTTTTTTTGATTCGAACTCGGACGCCAGTGCTCGCAGCCGGTTGGCTCGCTCGAGCTTCAATGCCCATTCCTCGACCTGCTTCAAACGGTCCAGCTCTATCCGGCGAATTTCTTCAAGTCGTGCACGTTCCGCCTCCTTGGCCTCCGCAATGACTCGTTGTTCGGCAGCTATCTCTGCATTGACGGAATCTCGAATGACCAGACGACGCAGCTTGCCAACGAATGCCTGAATCTTTGTCTCTATTGGAGCGCTTCGTGTATCAGCAGTGCTTGCTTCGGCGTAGCTGTGCCCGGGACGGAATACTGATATTTCAAGTTCGTTCGTGGGGTGATAGATGGAGCGCTGGCTGTGCCAGTTGTATCCGAGCCGTTTATTCTCAGCCGCTTGCTCTCGTGTGAGGGGAACCTTCTCCTGCCGACTCCGCTCCTTTACGCGGAACGTTAGCTTGGCATCCAAGACAGAAACATAAGCGGAGTCCTCCTCGTTGCCCGCTGTAGAAAGTCGATAGCCTGCCGCCGACAATGTCTCCAGTAGCTGGTTTAGCACGAGGAGCGCGCGCAATGAGTTTTGCTCCGAAACGGAGATACGCATGAGCCCGGCGCCGTCGCAATAGGGCCAGTCTCGAGAATCTCGCTGTTTGCCCCCAAGCTTTTTCGCCATACGTTTGATGAGCGGCAGGCAATCATCGATGGAGGTTCGAGGGGCGACAACCGGTACTTCGGGGGCGTGAACGGCATCCTCATCAATCCTTGCCTGAATGCGCGCCGAACGTTCATCGTCGAGCGTGTCTTTATATATGGTGCGCTGGTACGTTGTCGGCCCTTTCGTCGGCGCCAAGGATGGCTTCTTAACAGTCTGACCGGCCGCGATTTTTGCCCAGTAACCCACGGGTGGAACGGGTATGTTGAGGTTGACGCATATCTTTCGAAGACCGACGTCGGAGATTTGATACCTCTTCGCCACCCTGCTGACAGGTTCGGACCAAATTTCCTCGTAGAGCTTTTCACGTTCGAAGTTTTGCGTTTCAGATGGCATGCCAGTCCCTCAATGTCATTCGGAAAACCGGGCGTCAAGGCCTCTTGCGGAGTGCGTCCCCGGACAGTACAAGGAGGCTAGGTAATTGAGCGTTTGCCATCTCCCTGCATCGTGCGAACGATTGATGGGTTGGCTTGCGAAAGATGCTCGATTTCCACTTGGTAGCCGTATAGTCGGTGGAGCGCCAGGGCGATGGCGCATGAACGTGAATAACCGCCCTCGCAGTGTACGACTACTGATACCACCTCCGTCGGCAGGGCCTCGATGAATGAGTGAATCGCCTGAGCCTGCTCCGCGGTAAACGCGTGGACGAGCTTGCCTCGCGACTTCTTCGAGAGATTCGGGCTCAGGAAGTCGACGTCTGCGAAGCTCAGGCGCAGCAGATGGGCGAAGCCATCGAGGCTGGCAGGCAGGCGTTCCGGTGCTGTGACAGAGATGATGGCAATTGACGGTAGCCGCGGCAGTTTCTCGGCATCACGTCGCGACAGCGTGAATACTTGGCGCGTGCCACTTGCCGGCCGCTTGTATAACTTGCCCAAAACATCCCCAAGTCGCTGCGTCATCTCGCCTTGCTCGAACTCTACTGGCGCTGTTTAACGGCTCTGCTAGCTTTGGCGCGCGTGGCGCGACATCGTTCCAACTCTTTGCACAGCAAATCTATTTCTGCTTGCATGTTAGCGGCTCGTTGTAGAAGCCGTCCGACTTCGTACCAATACGCGTAGCCCAAATCACCTTCGGCCATCGCCAACTCGTGAATCTTGCGAAGGGCAATCCCCAGGTCGATGTGATTTTCTGAGTGCATCATGTACTCCTCCGTAGACCTAGCATTCCGCGACTGAAAGGATAAGTCCGCGAGGGCGAAGCCGATACGATTTTGTCCTGTACAGCTTGCCGAAGCTGCCTGATACCGCAGCGTCATCTCGCCGCACACTGCGGCATCACCAGGTCAGCGAGCCGCCACAATTTTCTTTGAGAGTCCTGCCGCGCCGGTGCATTAGCGCTGGGGAGCAGTCCAGATTCCCGGCAATGCCGAGGCTGAAATTTCGAGGTCGACGTCCAACGGATAGTGCCGGAGGAGTAGCAGAGCGGTGTCCCGCATCGCGTCGCGCGTGGCGGTGTTGGTGGGCGAGGCAAGCAGTTGCAAAAGCTTACGCGTTTCGGTGACTGCCCTCGTACGCTCATATGCAGTAGTCATGGGATACCGCTCAATATACGTTGCTATTGCCGGTGCAATCGCAGGCGCAGGCCCGCAACTTTCACTGGCTTATGCGTGTGAGTCTGGGGCGACCAGCTCGACGACTGGGGCAATGCATTCGTCGCAATAGACGCGGTGCCAATAGCCTTTCCGAAGTTCGCCTGGCTTACCGCAGCTCTCGCATATGTACCGGGCGCCTGTAACTGCGATTTGCACGTGCGCTTGGATGCGCGATTCCACATCCGGGGGACACAGCTGTCCACTGAGGAGACCTACCGTAAGCTCGCCGCCAACCTGTGTGATGTCGGTGCAAAGGGGAAGCGCGGGATAGGTAGCCCGACCGCGCAGGAGCGCTCTATCCATCTGGGCGATTTGCTCCGGAAACTGGAGTTGCTCCCGCCACAAGGCGCGAAGCTCCGCCTCAATGTCGCGCGCCAGCGCTTCAATAATTGGATACCAGCCAACGCCGCATTGAATACCAAAGTGCGAGATGTTCGCCAGGTACGACTCAGGATGATGTACCGCGCGAAAGAACAGCGGGAAGTAAGAAAACAGCTCGCGCTGCCTAGTGTTCGCCATCCACATGCGGGGCTTAGGGTGCAGTTCTGTGTTCACGGGTTCAACCGTCTTCACCAGCCGGCGCACCGCCGGCGAGTTATCACACGACAGCGTGCGACGCAGTGCTCGAGGAGCAGTCACCAATAATTCTCCGTCATCGACCTGCGGCAAGACGAGCATGTCCTTCGCGAGGAGCGATTGTGAAAGTGAAGTTTGCTACCGGTGCGTGCATCGCGTGATGTTGACATTCGACGGTAGCGCGGCATCGCGAATCCGTGCGGCGGCAGGACGAGGTTCGCTTTGCGAATAGTCTATTTTGGACTATTCCAAAATCGCTTGCAACCTTGCGGCTCTTCGCGTCGAGCCGCCAATGGAAAAATCTATCTACTCTCGTCGATACGCTATGTTCGCTAAGCTGCTGCGAGCAGCTAGAGAAGAGGCGGGTTTTACACAAGAAGACGTTGCAGCTCGTCTTGAGACCACTCAGACCTTCATTAGCAAGTGCGAGCGCGGCGAGCGCCGACTGGATGTTATTGAACTATGTAGTTGGTGTGAGGCTCTGGGCATTCCAGCCAGCCAGTTCGTCGCAGAACTTGAGCAGAAGCTTTGACCCGGCTGAGTGCCGTCGTCGAGAACGGGCAGCATCATCTGAAAAAAGATGCCGATGTCAGGTGACAGTGCAAGTTCCCCGTGTGCACAACTCTGCTGCCCACACCACGAGGGTGTGGACAGCCGCCCTGCGGGCGGTTCCAGAGTTGTACACACTCGAACGTCTGACGCGCCGGCTTTGCCGGCTTGCCCTATTTGTAAAGAAGGGGATGGAAAACCCGAGAGGGCGGCTATCGACCGAATTCGATGGACTACATAACGCTCGGAGGCCGGTCTGGGCAGACCTCCGTTAAGGCACGCTGACAACCCCGCGTCCATAGGCTTTGGATTCTGGGGTGAATGTCCATACCCGCTTATGTGCGGGTGAACAGGAAGTTCATCACATCCCCGTCGTGCACGACGTATTCCTTCCCTTCCGCACGCATCTTCCCGGCTTCCTTCGCACCTTGTTCGCCCTTGTACGCGACGAAGTCGTCGAATGCGATCGTCTGCGCGCGAATGAAGCCGCGCTCGAAGTCCGTATGAATCACGCCGGCCGCTTGCGGCGCCGTGTCGCCGATGTGGATCGTCCACGCGCGCACTTCCTTCACGCCCGCGGTGAAGTAGGTCTGCAGGCCGAGCAGCTTGAAGCCCGCGCGGATCACGCGGTCGAGGCCCGGCTCTTCCATGCCCATGTCGGCGAGGAACGCTTCCTTGTCCGCATCGTCGAGATCGGCGATTTCCGCCTCGATCGCCGCGCACACCGCGACCACCGGCGAGTTCTCGCTTTCCGCGTACTTGCGCACCGCTTCGAGGTGCGGGTTGTTCTCGAAGCCGTCGTCCTTCACGTTCGCGACGTACATCGCCGGCTTCGCGGTGATCAGGCAGAACGGCTTGAGCAGCGCCTGCTCGTCGTCCGACAGATCGAGGCCGCGCACGGCCTTGCCCTGGTCGAGGTGCGCGCGCACCTTCTCGAGCACCGCGGCGAGCTTCACCGCTTCCTTGTCGTTGCCCGACTTCGCGGCCTTCGAGTAGCGCGTGAGCGCCTTCTCGACGGTGCCGAGGTCGGCGAGCGCGAGTTCGGTGTTGATCACTTCGATGTCGTCGATCGGGCTGACCTTGCCGGCGACGTGGATGACGTTGTCGTCCTCGAAGCAGCGCACGACGTGCGTGATCGCATCGGTTTCGCGGATGTTCGCGAGGAACTGGTTGCCGAGGCCTTCACCCTTGCTCGCGCCCGCGACGAGGCCCGCGATGTCGACGAATTCGACGACGGCCGGCACGATGCGCTCGGGGTTGATGATCTCGGCGAGCGCCTTCAGGCGCGTGTCAGGCACTTCGACGATGCCGACGTTCGGCTCGATCGTGCAGAACGGGTAGTTCTCGGCGGCGATGCCGGCCTTGGTCAGCGCATTGAACAGGGTGGACTTGCCGACGTTGGGCAAGCCGACGATGCCGCATTTGAGACTCATGGAATCCTTCGGACGGGTGGAGCGGCGCGGCCGGACAAGGCACGGCGGCGCGGGAAAATAGGGACGGCCGGCGCGCGGGGCGCGGCGGGCCGACGTTCAAAGGCGCTATTGTACCGTGCCGACGCCCCGGTTTCCGGCCTTCACCTGAACGCCCGATGCGACGGGCCGCCGCGCTGCAGGACCCGCCTGCGATTCTGCTGATTTCCCGCAAAGTCCGGCCGCGTAAGGGATTGGCCCCACGGCTATAATGCCCGCCATGACTGCCCACCACACCTTCGACGTCGCCGTGGTCGGCGGCGGGCTCGTCGGCAAGACGGCCGCGCTCGCACTGACCCAGTCCGGCTACAAGACCGCCTTGCTCGCCCAGCCGGCCACGCCGCGCCCCGCCGATCTCGCGTTCGACACCCGCATCTACGCGCTGTCGTCCAGCTCGCAGGCATTGCTGGAGCGGCTGCGGGTCTGGCAGGCGCTCGACCATGGCCGGCTCGCGCCGGTGTACGACATGCGCGTGTACGGCGACGCGCACGCGGAGCTGCATTTCTCCGCGTACCAGGCATCCGTGCCGCAACTGGCCTGGATCGCCGAATCGTCGCTGATCGAGACGTCGCTGGACGCGGCGCTGCGGTTCCAGCCGAACCTCACGTGGTTCGACGCGCGTGCACAGGGCTTCGACGTGCGCGACGACGCGGCCGTGCTGACGCTGTCGTCGGGCAAGGTGCTCGAAGCGGACCTCGTGGTCGGCGCGGACGGCGCGCATTCGTGGGTGCGTTCTCAAATGGGGGCCAGGGTCGAGCGGCGCGATTACCGGCAGACGGGCGTCGTCGCGAACTTCAAGGCGTCGCTGCCGCACCGCGAGACGGCCTGTCAGTGGTTTCACGAAGGCGAGATCATTGCGTTGCTGCCGCTGCCGGACGGTCACGTGTCGCTCGTATGGTCCGCGCACACCGCGCATGCGGACGAACTGCTCGCACTCGATCCCGCGCAGCTCGCGGCGGAAGTCGAGCGCGTGTCGCACGGCCAGGTCGGCACGCTGGAATGCGTGACGCCGGCGGCCGGCTTCCCGCTCGCGCTGCAGACCGTCGACAAGCTGATCGCCCCGCGCGTCGCGCTCGTCGGCGATGCCGCGCACCTGATCCATCCGCTCGCGGGGCAGGGGATGAACCTCGGGCTGCGCGACGTCGCGGCACTCGCCGATGCGATCGCGAACAAGGAGAGCTTCCGCAACCTCGGCGATACGGTGCTGCTGCGCCGCTACGAGCGCTCGCGCCGCGAGGACATCCGCGCACTGATGGTCGCGACCGACGGGCTGCAGCGGCTGTTCGCGGTTCCGGGCTCGTTCGCGAAGGCGGTCCGCAACGCGGGCATGGCGTTCGTCGGCGCGCAACCGCTCGTGAAGCGCTGGCTCGTGTCGGCCGCGCTCGGCTGAGCGAACCTTCGCGCCCTCGGCCTGTCGGACTGGGCTCCGTTACGGCGTACACTGTGACGTGCACTCCGATTGAGCTGAAGGAACGACAGGATGAAAAAAACGATCCGCATCGCATCGCTGGCGCTGGCCGTCACGATGGCGACGCTCGGCTGTACCGCGCAGGCCGACCAGACCACCGACAAGCTGAAAGCCACGCTGCAAGCGCGTCTCGGCAACGACGCGCCGATCAAGAGCGTGTCGAAGTCGCCCGTCGCGGGCCTGTACGAAGTGAACCTCGGCACGCAGATCATCTATAGCGATGCAGCCGGCGACTACGTGCTGCTCGGCGATCTCGTCGACACCAAGACGCACAAGAACCTGACCGACGCGCGCCTGTCCGACCTCAACAAGATCGACTTCGCGAGCCTGCCGCTCGCGAACGCGATCAAGGTCGTCAAGGGCAACGGCGCCCGCAAGATCGCGGTGTTCTCCGATCCGAACTGCCCGTACTGCAAGCGCCTCGAGACGACGCTGCAGTCGGTCGACAACGTGACCGTCTATACGTTCCTGTATCCGGTGCTGTCGCCCGATTCGACCACGAAGTCGAAGGCGATCTGGTGCGCGACCGACCGCGCGAAATCCTGGGAGGGCTGGATGCTCGACCATCGCGTGCCGACCGGCGCCGGCGCCTGCGATACGACCGCGCTCGACAAGAACCTCGCGCTCGGCCGCGGGATGAACGTCACCGGCACGCCGACGATCTTCCTGCCCGACGGCCGCCGCCTGCCGGGCGCGGTGTCGGCCGACCAGCTGAACCAGGCGCTCGCGTCGAGCAAGTAACCGGCGACACGCCGGACCGCATGGCCCGGCCAGCGAGGGGCGCCCGCGATCTCTGCCGGCGCCTCTCTTCGTTTTCGCCGCCGTATTCCGTCTGATTTCCCGTCCGATTTTCGACCGATTGCCACGATGACCCAGCCGATCCGCTATTCGATTGCCCCGAAAGATCTTGCCGCGCACCTGTTCGAAGTGACGGTGACGGTCACCGATCCCGATCCCGAAGGCCAGCGCTTCTCGCTGCCGGTATGGATTCCGGGCAGCTACCTCGTGCGCGAGTTCGCGCGCAACATCGTGACGCTCGCCGCGTTCAACGACGCGGGCCGCAAGGTGCGGATCGCGAAAACCGACAAGAACACGTGGCAGGCCGCGCCGGTGAACGGCGCGCTGACGTTGCGCTATGACGTGTACGCATGGGACCTGTCGGTCCGCTCCGCGTATCTCGACGACTCGGGCGGCTTCTTCAACGCCACGGCCGTGTTCCTGAGCGCCGCCGGCCGCGAGGATGCGCCATGCGAGGTCGACATCGCGAAACCGGCGGGCCCGGCGTTTCGCACGTGGCGCGTCGGCACGTCGCTGCCCGAGGCACGCGGGACCAGGCGCTACGGGTTCGGCGCGTATCGCGCAGCGAACTACGACGAGCTCGCCGACCATCCGGTGACGATCGGCGAATTCGCGCTGGCGACGTTCGACGCGCACGGTGTGCCGCACGACATCGTGATCGCCGGGCGCGTGACGCAGCTCGACATGGAGCGGCTGCGCACCGACCTGAAGCGCGTGTGCGAAGCGCAGATCGCGCTGTTCGAACCGAAATCGAAACAGGCGCCGATGGACCGCTACGTGTTCATGACGCTCGCGGTCAGCGACGGCTACGGCGGCCTCGAGCACCGTGCGTCGACCGCGCTGATCTGCAACCGCACCGACCTGCCGGTGAAGGGCCGGCCGGAAACGACGGAAGGCTATCGCACGTACCTCGGCCTTTGCAGCCACGAGTATTTCCATACGTGGAACGTGAAGCGCATCAAGCCGGCCGCGTTCGTGCCGTACGACCTCGCGCGCGAAAACTACACGTCGCTGCTGTGGCTGTTCGAAGGCTTCACGTCGTATTACGACGACCTGATGCTGGTGCGCAGCGGGCTGATGTCGCAGGACGAATATTTCGCGGCGCTCGGCCGTACAGTCGGCGGCGTGCTGCGCGGTACGGGGCGCCTGAAGCAGAGCGTCGCGGACAGCTCGTTCGACGCGTGGATCAAGTACTACCGTCAGGACGAGAACGCGACCAACGCGATCGTCAGCTATTACACGAAGGGTTCGCTCGTCGCGCTTGCGTTCGATCTCGCGATCCGCGCGCAGACGCGCAACCGCAAGTCGCTCGACGACGTGATGCGTCTGCTGTGGCAACGCTACGGCCGCGAGTTCTATCGCGGCAAGCAGGCGGGTGTCGAGGAAAACGAGGTCGAGACGCTGATCGAGGAAGCGACGGGCGTCGCGCTCGGCCGGCTGTTCGCGGACGCCGTGCACGGCACGCGCGACCTGCCGCTCGCCGACCTGCTCGCGCCGTTCGGCGTGACGCTCACGCCGGAGGTTGCAGCGGGTGCGACCGCGAAGCCGACCATCGGCGCGCGGCTGCGCGGCGGCGCGGACTGCACGCTGGCGGCGGTCTACGAAGGCGGCGGCGCGCATCGCGCGGGGCTGTCGGCGGGCGACACGCTGATCGCGCTCGACGGGCTGCGCGTCACCGGCACGAACCTCGACATGCTGCTCGCGCGTTACCGGCCGGGCGACAAGGTCGAGGTGCACGTATTCCGCCGAGACGAGCTGCGGACCGCGAAACTGAAACTGGACGGGCCGGAAATCGCGCGCTACCGGCTCGCGGCCGCCGCGAAACCGGCTGCCGCGCAGAAGGCCCGCGAAGCCTGGCTGAAGGGCTGAGCATGCACGGGCGGGTTTCGGGGCGCGATCATGGATTGTTCTGTTGCTGCAACAATCCGTCGCCCTGAACCCGCTTTTTCGCGGCCATGCGGCCACGCACAATGGCGTCACTCGCGCTACCGAAGCGCAACCAAACCGGAGCCTGACATGACGACCATTCTGCAAATCAATTCCGCGGCGCGCTCGCAAGGTGCGCAATCCACGCTGCTGGCCAACGAACTGACGGCAAAGCTGCAACAATCGAACCCCGGTTCGAAGGTCGTGGTTCGCGACCTGCTGGCCGACGCGCTGCCGCACCTCGACGAATCGGTGCTCGGCGCATTCTTCACGCCGGCCGACCAGCGCAGCGCGGAACAGAATGCGATCGTCGCGAAGAGCGATGCGCTGATCGCCGAACTGCAGGCGGCCGACATCGTCGTGATCGGCGCACCGATGTACAACTTCGGCGTGTCGTCGCAACTGAAGACGTATTTCGACTGGATCGCCCGCGCAGGCGTCACGTTCCGCTACACCGAGAACGGTCCGGAAGGCCTGATCAAGGGCAAGAAGGTTCACGTGGTGACGGCGCGCGGCGGCAAGTACCTGGGTACGCCGAACGACAGCCAGACGCCGTACCTGCGCTCGTTCCTCGGCTTCATCGGCCTGACCGACGTGAACTTCATCCACGCTGAAGGCCTGAACCTCGGGCCGGATGCGCAGAGCGCCGCGCTCGCCAGCGCACGCGAAGCGATCGCTGCCGTCTGAGGCCGACGCGGGTGCGCCGCACCCGCTGCGTCCGACGGATGAAAAAAACGCCGCGTCCCGAAAGGGACGCGGCGTTTTTGCTTGATGCGGACGAAAGCGAAACGTGAAGCGCTAAATGCGCAACGCGGTTACGCAAGCGTTTCGGCCACCTCCGGCAGGCGCCAGTCGATCGGCTCGCGCCCAGCGTCGACCAGATAGTCGTTCGCGAGCGCGAAGTGGCGGCAACCGAGGAAACCGCGGTGAGCGGACAGCGGCGACGGATGCGGCGCCTCGAGCACGCAGTGCGCGCTCGCATCGAACAGCGCGCGCTTGGCCTGCGCATGCGCGCCCCACAGCATGAACACGAGGCCGCGATGGCGGTTGGCGAGTTCGCGGATCAGCGTGTCCGTGCATTGCTCCCAGCCGCGCTTCGCGTGGCTCGCGGCCGCACCGCGCTCGACCGTCAGCACGGTGTTGAGCAGCAGCACGCCCTGGCGCGCCCAGGTATCGAGGCAGCCGTGACGCGGCGTGTCGTGGCCGAAATTCGCGGCGATCTCCTTGAAGATGTTGCGCAGCGACGGCGGCGTGCGCACGGCCGGCGGCACCGAGAACGCGAGGCCGTGCGCCTGCGGCGTGCCGCGGTCGTCGCCGTGGTACGGGTCCTGGCCGAGGATCACGATCTTCACGTCGTCCGGGCTCGTCAGGCGCAGCGCGCGGAACACGTCGGTCGGGTAGACCGTCTTGCCGGCCGCGCGTTCGTCGTCGACGAAGCGGCACAGCGGCGCATACGCGTCGCTGTCGGTGAAGGGTTTCAGCACGTCGCGCCAGACGGCCGGCAGCGCGTCGAATTGCGCGGCGAGGTGCGGGACATCCGCGACAACAGGGGCGGCGGGAGTGCCGGGAGCGTCGGCGGCAGCGGGCTGCGGCGCGGCGGAAACCGGCGCGGCGGCCGCGGCCTTCTTTGCGGGCTTGCGCCCGGCTGCGGCCGGCGCAGGCGCCGGGGCGGGAACATCGTCCTGCGCCGTTTCCGGCACGGGATCATCGAACAGCGACGCCTGCTGCGGCGTGCGGAAAGTCTTGCGGGTTGCCATGCGTGATGCGGGTTTATTGCGCGCGCAGCCGGTAGCCGCGTTGCGCCTTGCTGATGTTTTCGGGGGCGAGGCCCGGCAGCGCCTGCTGCAGTTCGGCGGCGAGTGTCGCGAGCGCCGCTTCCGGGCCGTCGATCAGTTCGAGTTCGATTTCGCTGATCGGTTCGCGGCGCGTATCGTGTTCCGCCTGGACGACGATCTCGCCGACGTCCACCGCGGCCTCGACGGTTGCGCCGCCGATTGCGATGCGCCACAGCGTACGCGAAAAATCCGTCCGGAACAGCGCGTGCAGCGCGGGCGCCGCATCGCGCAGCGCGCCGGCAGCCTCCGGCACGTCGCACGCGGTGACCAGCGCGTCGATTTCGAGCGCATCGCCGGCGACCGGCAATTCCCATTCATGGCGGCGATGCAGGCCGGCTTCGGCGCTGCCGACGGTCTTGAAGGTCTGCAGCCAGCCGTGCGGCGTGCGGCGCACGCGCACCGCGCTCTTCGAACGAGCCAGCGCGAGGTCGGGCGTGTCGTAGTAGACGTTCGCCAGCGCGATCACGTTACCGGTTTCGCCGGTCAGCGTCTCGAAAAAGCGCCGCGCCGCATCGGCCTGGCCGGCCGGCAGTGCGAGCTTGATTTCCTTTTCGATCGCCATCAGAAGAACATCCGCGCCAGTTCCTCGCCCGGCTGGTCGGCGCGCATGAACGCTTCGCCGACGAGGAACGCGTTCACGTTCGCCGCGCGCATCGTGTCGACGTCGGTGCGCGACAGGATGCCCGACTCGGTCACGACCATGCGATCCGGCGGAATCATGTCGAGCATGTCGAGCGTGGTCTGGATCGTCGTCTCGAACGTGCGCAGGTTGCGGTTGTTGATGCCGAGCAGCGGCGTCTTCAGCGTCAGCGCCTGTTCCATCTCGTCGCGGTCGTGAACTTCGACCAGCACCGCGAGGCCGAGCGAGTGCGCGTATGCCTCGAGGTCCTGCATCAGCGGCGTGTCGAGCGCGGCCGCGATCAGCAGGATCGCGTCGGCGCCCATCGCGCGCGCCTCGAGGATCTGGTACGCGTCGACGATGAAGTCCTTGCGCAGCACCGGCAGCGTGCACGCCGCACGCGCTTCCTCGAGATAGCGGACGCTGCCCTGGAAGAATTGCTCGTCGGTCAGCACCGACAGGCACGCCGCGCCGTGGGCCGCATACGAGCGCGCGATGTCGGCCGGCACGAAATGCTCGCGCAGCACGCCCTTCGACGGGCTCGCCTTCTTCACTTCGGCGATTACCGCCGCCTGGCCCACTGCCTGCTTCGCGCGCAGTGCGCCGACGAAGTCGCGCAGGTCGCGCGCCGATGCGTCCAGTTTCAGTGCCTCGAGCGGCGTGCTGCGCATGGCCGCCGCGACTTCTTCGCGCTTGACGGCGATGATTCGGTCGAGAATGTCGCTCATGTGGGTTCCTGCTTGATTCGTAAAGGGAGTCAGCGCTTGAACTGCTGCGTGAAGCGCACGAGTTCGTCGACCTTCGCGCGTGCCTTGCCGCTCGCGATCGCTTCGCGGGCGAGCTGGATGCCGTCGGCGATCGATTCGGCGATATTGGCTGCATAGAGCGCGGTGCCCGCGTTCAGCGTGACGATCTCGCGTGCGACACCCGGCTGGTTGTCCAGCGCGCCGAGCAGCATCGTGCGCGATTCCTCGGCATTTTCCACCTTCAGCGTGCGGTTCGATACCATCTGCAGGCCGAAGTCCTCCGGATGGATCTCGTATTCGTGCACTTTGCCGTCGCGCAATTCGCCGACGAGCGTCGCGGCGCCCAGCGATACTTCATCCATCCCGTCCTTGCCGTACACGACCAGCACGTGCTGCGCGCCGAGGCGCTGCATCACGCGCACCTGGATGCCGACGAGGTCGGGGTGGAACACGCCCATCAGCTGGTTCGGCGCGCCGGCCGGATTGGTCAGCGGGCCGAGAATGTTGAAGATCGTCCGCACGCCGAGCTCGCGGCGCACGGCTGCGATGTTCTTCATCGCCGGATGATGGTTCGGCGCGAACATGAAGCCCATGCCGGTTTCGGCGATCGATGCGGCAACCTGGTCGGGCTGCAGGTCGATGTTCACGCCGAGCGCCTCGAGCACGTCGGCGCTGCCGGACTTGCTCGACACGCCGCGGTTGCCGTGCTTCGCGACCTTTGCGCCGGCCGCCGCCGTGATGAACATCGACGCGGTCGAGATGTTGAACGTGTGCGCGCCGTCGCCGCCCGTGCCGACGATGTCGACGAAGTTCGAGTTGTCCTGCACTTCGACGTGGTTCGCGAATTCGCGCATCACGGTCGCGGCGGCGGCGATCTCGCCGATCGTCTCCTTCTTCACGCGCAGCCCGGTGATGATCGCGGCCGCCATCACGGGCGACATGTCGCCGCGCATGATGAGCCGCATCAGGTGCAGCATTTCGTCGTGGAAGATCTCGCGGTGCTCGATCGTGCGTTGCAGCGCTTCCTGCGGGGTAATCGTCATCGTGCGTCTCCCGTCAGACTGCCGGCGCGGCCGCGCGGGCCGCTGCGCGATTCTGCTTCAGGAAATTCTCGAGCAGCGCATGGCCGTGCTCGGAGAGGATCGATTCCGGGTGGAACTGCACGCCTTCGACCGGCAGCGTCTTGTGGCGCACGCCCATGATCTCGCCGTCGTCGGTCCACGCGGACACCTCGAGGCAGTCGGGCAGCGATTCGCGTTCGATCGCGAGCGAGTGGTAGCGCGTGACGTCGAAATGCTTCGGCAGGTCGGCGAACACGCCGCGGCAGTCGGTTTCGATCCGGCTCACCTTGCCGTGCATGATGGTCTTCGCGCGCACGACGCGGCCGCCGAATGCTTCGCCGATCGCCTGATGGCCGAGGCAGACGCCGAGGATCGGCTTCTTGCCCGCGAATTCGCGCAGCACGTCGAGCGTGATGCCCGCGTGCTGCGGATTGCTCGGGCCGGGCGACAGGCAGATGGCGTCGGGGTTCAGGCGCGCGATGTCGTCGAGCGTGATTTCGTCGTTGCGGTACGTGTGCACGTCCTCGCCCAGTTCGCCGAAGTACTGGACCAGGTTGTAGGTGAACGAGTCGTAGTTGTCGATCATGAGCAGCATGGTCAGTCTCCGGTCAGAAGTCGCTATCGAGGCCGTCCTGGACCTGTTCGGCCGCACGCAGCACCGCGCGCGCCTTGTTCTCGGTCTCTTGCCATTCGGATTCGGGCACCGAGTCCGCGACGACGCCGGCTGCCGCTTGCACATACAGGTTGCCGTTGTGGATCAGGCCCGTGCGGATCGCGATCGCGAGATCCATCTCGCCCGAGAACGACAGGTAGCCGACGGCGCCGCCGTACAGCCCGCGCTTGATCGGCTCGAGCTCGTCGATCAGTTCCATCGCGCGCACCTTCGGCGCGCCGGACAGCGTGCCGGCCGGGAACGTCGCGCGCAGCACGTCGTAGTTCGTCATGCCGGGCTTCAGCTTGCCTTCGACCGAGCTGACGATGTGCTGCACGTGCGAGTACTTCTCGATCACCATCTTGTCGGTCACCTGCACCGAGCCGATTTCCGCGATGCGGCCGACGTCGTTGCGCGCGAGGTCGATCAGCATCACGTGCTCGGCGATTTCCTTCGGATCGTTCAGCAGTTCGGTCGCGAGTTCCGCATCGCGCTCGGGCGTGTTGCCGCGCGGACGCGTGCCGGCGAGCGGACGGATCGTGACGATCTGGTCTTCGCCGCGCTTTTCCTGGCGCACCAGGATTTCCGGCGACGCGCCGACCACGTGGAAATCGCCGAAGTTGTAGTAGTACATGTACGGCGACGGATTCAGCGAACGCAGCGCGCGATACAGCGACAACGGATTGTCGCGATACGGCTTCGTCAGACGCTGGCCGACCTGGATCTGCATCAGTTCGCCGGCCGCGATGTATTCCTTCGCCTGGCGCACGGCGGCCAGATAGTCTTCCTTCTTGAACTCGCGGAACGTCTCGGTGCGCACACTCGCCGACGTGACGGGCGGCTGCACGGTCGTGCGCAGGCGCTGCTTCAGCTCGCGCAGGCGCTGCTTGGCCTTCGTATAGGCTTCCGGCTGGGCCGGGTCCGCATAGATGATCAGATAGAGCTTGCCGGCGAGGTTGTCGATCACCGCGACTTCTTCGGTGAGCAGCAGCTGGATGTCGGGCAGGCCGAGATCGTCGCGCGGCGCGGTGTTCGCGAGCTTCTTCTCGATGTAGCGCACCGCGTCGTAACCGAAATAGCCGGCGAGGCCGCCGCAGAAGCGCGGCAGGCCCGGGCGCTGCGCCACCTTGAAGCGCGCCTGGAACGACTCGATGAATTCGAACGGGTCGCCGTCGTGCGTCTCGACGACCTGGCCGTCGCGCACCACTTCGGACACGCCGTTGCGGGTGCGCACCAGCGTGCGGGCGGGCAGGCCGATGAACGAATAGCGGCCGAAGCGTTCGCCGCCGACCACCGACTCGAGCAGGAACGAGTTGGCGCCCGCGCGTTCAGGCTGGGCCAGCTTCAGGTAGAGGGACAGCGGCGTTTCGAGGTCGGCGAGCGCCTCCGCGATCAGCGGGATGCGGTTGTAGCCTTCGTTCGCAAGCGATTGGAATTCGAGTTCGGTCATGTTCCGGTCCTGTTCGGGACGAGCGGCGGAGTGCGCCAGGGATCACTTGACGCTACGCGGGCTGCCGTCGGCGAAAGGGCGGTCGATCGAGAAGTGCCTGTTGCCGGCCGGCACGCCGGGCGTGAACGTCGCGAGCCTGCGGCCGGTCCTGAACGCAAGCGTTCGGACGCGGTAGAACTCGAGGTGGTGCGACGATCGGCGCGCGGCTGCGCAGCGAGATAAAAAACGGCGCTGAAGACGTGCCTCAGCGTACCTCATCGAAGAGGTTAGCGCGACCAGCGACGCCAGGGCCAGGCTCCCCGGTCGATGCTGCTCAGACTCCGTTTTTTATTCAGAAACATGCGGATGGAAGAAATAATCAGAGGGTTGGCCGGCCGGCGTTGTGCGCGGTGATCGCGCGGGCCGCGACCAGCAACGAATCGACTATACCATCCGAATTTATCGTTTGTATAGCTTTGCCGTGGTTGTAGCCGTATGGCACCGTCAGCGTCGCCATCCCGGCCGCGCGGCCCGCCAGCGCGTCGTTTTCCGAGTCGCCGATCGCGACCGCCGCGTCCGGCGCGACGCCGAGCGCTTCGCACGCCGTCAGCATCGGCAGCGGATCGGGCTTCTTGCGCGCGACGCTGTCGCCGCCGAGCACGATGCCGAAGCGATCGATCAGCCCGTATTGCTCGAGCAGCTCGACCGCGAAGCGGTGCGGCTTGTTCGTCACGCATGCGAGCCGGATGCCGGCCGTGCGCAACGCATCGAGGCCGGTTGCGACGTCCGGATAGAGACGCGTGTGGCGGCCGTTGATCTTCGCGTACTCGGTCTGGTAGATCGCGAGCGCGTCGTCGAAGCGCGCGTGCGCTTCGTCGCGCGTGAAGCGCGGCTTCAGCACGCTCTGGATCAGATGCTCGGAGCCCTTGCCGACGTAGCCGATCACCTCGTCGCGCGACGTGGCCGGCGCGCCGAGCTGCGCGAGCATTCCGTTCAGCCCGGCCGTGAAATCGTCGGCCGTGTCGACCATCGTGCCGTCGAGGTCGATCAGCGCCGCGTCGATGCGCGGCGTCGCGAAACGGACCGTGCCGTCGGCTGCGGCCCCGGCCAGCGAGGAATCGGCCACGGCGTCAGCTCCGCGCGACGGTGGCGAGCGCGGCACGCATCTCGTCGATCACCGTGCGGTAGTCGGGCTTGCCGAAGATCGCCGAACCCGCGACGAAGGTGTCCGCGCCGGCCGCCGCGATTTCCGCGATGTTGTCGGCCTTCACGCCGCCGTCGACCTCGAGCAGGATCTCGCGGCCGGTGCGCTCGGTGTACGCGTCGATGCGGGCGCGCGCTTCGCGCAGCTTGTTCAGCGTTTCCGGAATGAACGACTGGCCGCCGAAGCCCGGGTTCACCGACATCAGCAGCACGAAGTCGAGGCGATCCATCACGTGATCGAGATAGTTCAGCGGCGTCGCCGGGTTGAACACGAGGCCGGCCTTGCAGCCGTGATCGCGGATCAGCGACAGCGTACGGTCGATGTGGTCCGAGCCTTCCGGGTGGAAGCTGATCAGGTTCGCGCCGGCTTTCGCGAAATCGGGCACGATCCGATCGACCGGGCGCACCATCAGGTGCACGTCGATCGGCACCTGCACGTGCGGGCGGATCGCCTCGCAGACGAGGGGGCCGATCGTGAGGTTCGGCACATAATGGTTGTCCATCACGTCGAAATGAATCCAGTCGGCGCCGGCGGCGACCACGTTGCGGACTTCTTCGCCGAGCCGTGCAAAGTCGGCCGACAGGATGCTGGGAGCGATGCGGAATTGAGTCATGACAGGGGAGCGGGGACGCTGCGGCGCAAAATCGCCATTCTACCGTCCGGCGACCCGGTGCGCGGCGACGGGCCGTGCGGTTGCGGCCCGATTCCGCATAGAATGCCGAACCAGTGCGGCGCGCCCGCGGCCCTGCCGCTCGAGTGGGCGCGGGCGGTTACCTACAGCGGAAACATCATGAGTCAGTATCAGTTCACCGTTTCGGTGAAAACCAGCTACTTGCCGGAACAATCCGACCCCGATCGGCGTCAATACGCATTCGCGTACACGCTGACCATCCGCAATACCGGGCAGGTCGCGGCCCAGCTGATCGCGCGTCACTGGATCATCACGGACAGCGAAAACCACGTGCAGGAAGTGAAGGGGCTCGGCGTCGTCGGGCACCAGCCGCTGCTGCAGCCGGGCGAACAGTTCGAATACACGAGCTGGGCCGTGATCGCGACGCCGGTCGGCACGATGCGCGGCGCGTACTTTTGCGTGGCGGAGGACGGCGAGCGGTTCGACGCGCCGGTCGACGAGTTTGCGCTGCACATGCCGCGCACGCTGCATTGAGCGTGCGGGCGCTGGTCAGCGCGGCTGGCGGTCGTTGCCGCGGGCGTGCTTCTTCCTGCCCGACGACGTCCACACGACGATGAAGATCAGCAGGGCAAGCGCTACGAAGGCTTCGAGCGCGAAGATGAGCATCGGATATTGGTCGAGAAAATCTGACATGGCGGTTTCCATCAAGAACGGACATTGTATGTGGTTTGGGCCGCGGGCGGCCGGCTGGGTTGCGGCGGTCGCGACGGCGGCGCTGCTTGCCGCGTGCGGCGGCGCGCCGACGCGCACGTCGACGCTCAAGCCGCCGACCGGTGCGGCGATCGTGCCGGGGCAGGTCGCCGCGAAGCGGCTGACGCCGGTCGCATGGCAACAGGTGCCGGGGTGGCAGGACGATTCGCTGATCGGCGCGACGGCCGCGCTGCGGCAGAACTGCGCGCGGCTTGCGCGGCAGCCGGCGTGGCAGCGCGCCTGCGCGGCCGCCGATCGCCTCGACGAACTCGACGTCAGCAGCGCGCGTACCTTCTTCGAAACGTATTTCACGCCGTTTCAGCTGGCGAACACCGACGGCACGCTCGACGGGCTCGTGACCGGCTATTACGAGCCGCTGCTGCATGGCTCCCGCGTGCGTCGCGGTCCTTACCAGTACGCGCTGTACCGCTGGCCGGCCGGCTATCGCGCCGGTGCCGCGCTGCCCGCTCGCGCGCAGCTCGAGCGCGCCGGCATCCTGAACGGCAACGAACTCGTGTGGGTCGACGATCCGATCGAGGCGTTCTTCCTGCAGGTGCAGGGCTCGGGACGCGTGCTGCTCGACGACGGTTCGGTGATGCGGGTGGGTTTCGGCGGCACCAACAACCAGCCGTATCGCTCGATCGGCAAGTGGCTGCTCGATCGCGGCGAGCTGACGCCCGCCCAGGCGACGATGCAGGGCATCAAGGCGTGGGCGAAGGCGAACCCGACGCGCGTGGATGCGTTGCTCGACACGAATCCGCGATTCGTGTTCTTCCGCGACATGCCGACGAAGGAAGATGCACCGCACGGCGGCGCGGACGGCCCGATCGGTGCGCTCGGCGTGCCGCTCACGGCGGAGCGTTCGATCGCGGTCGATCCGTCGTCGATCCCGCTCGGCACGCCGGTGTTCCTGCAGACCACGCGTCCGCTGACGAATACGCCGATGAACCGGCTCGTGTTCGCGCAGGACACGGGTTCCGCGATCAAGGGCGGCGTGCGGGCCGACTATTTCTGGGGGCTCGGCGACGACGCCGGCGACCAGGCCGGACGGATGAAGCAGATCGGCCGGATGTGGCTGCTGTTCCCGAATTCGTGATCCGCGGTGACGCCGGCACGCACGTGTAGCCGGCGCATCGAGACGAGGCAGCCCGACCGGTTTTGGCCGGTCGGGCTGTTTTTTCGAGGGCCGCGCATGATCGCTGTTCCGGAGCGCCCTCGTGCCGTAGCCGGTATCAGCCCTTGCGCTTGTCGATGACGCGTCGCGCCTTGCCGACCGAGCGCTCGATTCCGTTCACGGGCAATACGTTGATGACAGCCGTCACGCCGATCAGCGACTTGATGTCGTGTGCGAGCGCCTGCCTGGCCGCTTGGATCGCCGCCGTGTCGGGGGCGGTTTCGGGACACGGCTCGACGTTGAGCGTCAGCACGTCGAGCGGACCTTCCTTCGTCAGCACGATCTGATAGTGCGGTGCCAGCGCGCGCTGCTTCAGCAGCTGTTCCTCGATCTGCGTCGGGAAGACGTTGACGCCCCGCACGATCATCATGTCGTCCGAGCGCCCGGTGATCTTTTCCATCCGGCGCATCGTGCGCGCGGTGCCTGGCAGCAGGCGCGTGAGGTCGCGGGTGCGATAGCGGATGATCGGCAGCGCTTCCTTGGTCAGCGACGTGAAGACCAGCTCGCCGAGTTCGCCGTCCGGCAGCACTTCGCCGGTTTCGGGGTCGATGATTTCCGGGTAGAAGTAGTCTTCCCAGATGGTCGGGCCGTCCTTGGTCTCGACGCATTCCGACGCGACGCCCGGGCCCATCACTTCGGACAGCCCATAGATGTCGACCGCGTCGATGCCCATCCGCTGCTCGATGGCCACGCGCATGTCGTTCGTCCACGGTTCCGCGCCGAAGATGCCGATGCGCAGCGAACTCTGCGCGGGATCGAGACCCTGGCGCTCGATCTCGTCGGCGATCGACAGCATGTAGCTTGGCGTCACCATGATGATGTCGGGCCGGAAATCCTGGATCAGCTGCACCTGCTTCTCGGTCTGGCCGCCGCCGAACGGGATTACGGTGAGCCCTGCGCGTTCGGCGCCGTAGTGTGCGCCGAGCCCGCCGGTGAACAAACCGTAGCCGTAGCTGACGTGAACCTTGTCGCCGCGCCGCGCGCCGGCTGCGCGGATCGAGCGCGCGACGAGATTCGCCCACGTATCGATGTCGCGCGCCGTATAGCCGACGACGGTCGGCTTGCCGGTCGTGCCCGACGACGCGTGAATGCGCGAGATCTGGTCCTGCGGCACCGCGAACATGCCGAACGGGTAGCTGTCGCGCAGGTCGCTCTTGGTCGTGAACGGGAAGCGCGACAGATCCGTGAGTGTCTTCAGGTCGTCGGGATGCACGCCCGCTTCGTCGAATTTGCGGCGATAGACGGGGGAGTGCTCATACGCATGCCGGAGCGACCATTTCAGGCGTTCGAGCTGTAACGCGGTCAGCTCGTCGCGTGAAGCGGTCTCGATCGGCTCGAGCGGTAGCGGGGTAGTCATGCCTGTCTCCAGTGATTGTTATGAGCGAGCCGTGGACGTCAGCGGTCTTCCGGGAGGACCGTGCCCTTGATCTGGGCCGATTTGCCGCGAAACATCGCGACCGTTTCGCCTGTCTGGTTCGTGACGCGGATGTCGTAGACGCCATGCCGGCCGCTGCGTGTCTGCTCGATCGCCTCGGCCGTCAGCAGGTCGTTGCCGTAGACGGGGCGCAGGTATTCGATCGAGCAGCCCGCGGCAACGGTATTCAGGTTGTACGAGTTGCACGCGAACGCGAACGTCGAATCGGCGAGCGTGAAGATGATGCCGCCGTGGCAGGTCTGGTGCCCGTTCAGGAATTCCGGCCGTACGCGCATCTGCAGGCGTGCGTAGCCGGCGCGCACTTCGGCGATTTCCATGCCGAACGCGCGGCTGCAGGCGTCCGCGTCGTACATGGCCCGTGCCGCCGCACGGGCGAGCGCATCGGGGTCGAGCGTGTCGGTGGAGGTGGTCATGTCAACGTCCCTCGAACCGCGGCGCGCGCTTCTCGATGAACGCCTTCACGCCTTCCGCGTAGTCGTACGACTGGCCGAGCTTGCGCTGCAGGTCACGCTCGAGGTCGAGCTGCTGGTCGAGAGTATTCGTGACGCTGTCGCGCATCGACTGCTTGATCGACGCGATCGCGAGCGTCGGTTGCTGCGCGAGCTGGTTGGCAACTTGACGGGCCGACGCGGCGAGCGCATCGTCGTCGACCGCGCGCCAGATCAAGCCCCATTGTTCGGCCTGTTCGGCGCCGAGCTTGTCGCCGGTCAGGGCGAGCCCCAGCGCGCGTGCCATGCCGACGCGTTGCGGCAGGAACCATGTGCCGCCCGAATCGGGCACGAGCCCGATCTTGACGAAGGCCTGGATGAAACTGCTCGAGCGCGCGGCGAACACGATGTCGCAGGCGAGCGCGAGATTCGCGCCGGCGCCGGCCGCCGTGCCGTTGACGGCGGCGATCACCGGAATCGGCATGCGTTGCAGGCGGCGGATCAGTGGATTGAAATGCTCGTCGATCAGCGTGCCGAGGTCGGTGGACGCGCCCGGCGTGAAGTCGAGGTCGGCCAGGTCCTGGCCTGCGCAGAAGCCGCGCCCCGCACCCGTCAGGATCAGCGCACGCGCGCCGGCCGTCTCGACTTCATCGAGTGCCGACTGCAGTTCGCGGTGCATTGCCCGCGTGAAGCTGTTCAGCTTGTCCGGACGGTTGAGGGTGATCGTGGCCACGTGGGCAGCCTGATCGATATCCAGCTGGATCGCCTGATATGACATGCAGTGTCTCCTTCATGACTTCGTTATAGGCGCGCGGTGCGTCGGTTACACGCGTTCGATGGCGATCGCGATGCCCTGGCCGACGCCGATGCACATCGTACAGAGCGCAAAGCGGCCGGCCGTACGCTCGAGTTGATGAAGTGCCGTGGTCACGAGCCGGGCGCCCGATGCGCCGAGCGGGTGGCCGAGCGCGATCGCGCCGCCGTTCGGGTTCACGCGCGGATCGTCGTCGGCGACGCCGAGCATGCGCAGCACCGCGAGACCCTGCGACGCGAACGCCTCGTTCAGCTCGATCACGTCGAACTGGTCGATCGTCATCCCGAGCTGGCGCAACAGTTTCTGCGCGGCCGGCGCCGGGCCGATGCCCATCACGCGCGGCTCGACGCCGGCGGTCGCCATGCCGACGACGCGCGCACGGCGGCGCAGCCCGTATTGATCGGCGGCTTCCGCGTTGGCGAGCAGCACTGCGCATGCGCCGTCGTTGACGCCCGACGCGTTGCCGGCCGTCACCGAGCCGTCCGGGCGCACGACGCCCTTCAACTTCGCGAGCGCTTCGAGCGACGTTTCGCGCGGATGCTCGTCGACGGATACGACGAGCGCGTCGCCTTTCTTCTGCGGAATCGTCACCGGGACGATTTCCTCGGCGAGCGTGCCGTCCCGCTGCGCGCGCGCGGCTTTCTGCTGGCTGCGCAGCGCGAACAGGTCCTGGTCGGCGCGGCTGATGTCGTAGTCGACCGCGACGTTTTCGGCCGTCTCCGGCATCGAATCGACGCCGTATTGCTGTTTCATCAGCGGATTGACGAAACGCCAGCCGATCGTCGTGTCGAAAATGGCGGCCTGGCGCGCAAACGCGCTGGCGGCCTTGCCCATCACGAACGGCGCGCGCGTCATGCTTTCGACGCCGCCCGCGATCATCAAGCGTGCCTCGCCCGCCTTGATCGCGCGCGCGGCGGTGCCGACGGCGTCCATGCCCGAGCCGCACAGCCGGTTCAGCGTCGTGCCCGGCACGGCGGTCGGCAGGCCCGCAAGCAGCGCGGACATGCGCGCGACGTTGCGGTTGTCCTCGCCGGCCTGGTTCGCGCAGCCGTAGATCACGTCGTCGATGGCCGACCAGTCGACGTTGCGGTTGCGTTCGATCAGCGCCTTGAGCGGCACCGCGCCGAGATCGTCGGCACGAACGTCTTTCAGGGCGCCGCCGTAGCGGCCGATGGGGGTGCGAATCGCGTCGCAGATGTAGGCGTCGGTCATGGGTGTGTCGATGTGCAACGAACCCGCCGGTTGACGGATTCGTTCATGGTAGAGAACGTGGCGGCGTTTGCACGTCGGCCATTCGGGTTATGCCGTCTGGCCGGCTTCCGCAGGCACTGCCTTCGGCGCAACATGGACGCGGCTTTGCACCACGCGGAACCGATTGGCGACGAACGCCGGGTCGGCCAGCGCCGCGTTGGCGGCCGGGTTCGCGCCGGTGCCGTGGAAGTCGGAGAAGGCGGCCGACTGGTTGACGAACACGCCGCCCGTCAGGTTGATCGACAGCGCGACGCCGCCACGCACCGCCGCATCGTGCGCAGCGTCGAGGACCTTGTCGTCGGTGCTGTAGACGGACAGCGTCAATGCGCCATGTTCCGCGGCGATTTCGCCGGCGAGATCGAGCGACTGCGCGGTCGAGTCGGTCGCGATCACGAACGAGATCGGGCCGAACCATTCCTGCGTGAACTTCGCGCGGTCGGCCACGTCGAGTTGCAGCACGAGCGGCGTGCGCACGCGAGCGTCGGCGAACGCCGGGTGCTGGAGCGTCTGGCTGTCGGCGAGCACGCGGCCGAGCTTGCGCGCGTCGTCGATGCGCGCGGTCACGCCGTCGTTCTGGATCGCGCCGATCAGTTCGACCGAGCGCGCCGGGTCGCCGGTCAGCTTCTGCACGGAGACGGCGATGGCCTGTGCGACTTCGTCGAAGCTCGCATGACCGTCTGCCGTCCGGATGCCGTCGCGCGGCACATAGATGTTCTGCGGTGCCGTGCACATCTGGCCGGAGTACAGCGCCAGCGAGAACGCGATGTTCTTGGCTGCAGCCTTCAGGTCGTCGGTCGAGTCGATCACGATCTGGTTGACGCCTGCCTTCTCGGTATACACCTGTGCTTGGTGGGCATTGCGTTCGAGCCACGTGCCGTTTTGCGTGCTGCCCGTGAAGTCGATCAGCTTGATTTCAGGACGCAGCGCGAGGTCCTGCACGAGGGCGCCGTCGTTCGGCTCGGTCGCGAGGAGCGTGACGACGTTCGGATCGAAGCCGGCTTCGCGCAGCACGTCGCGGGCGATGCGGACCGTGATCGCGAGCGGCAGGATCGCGCCCGGATGGGGTTTGACGATCACCGTGTTGCCGGTCGCCAGGTCGGCGAACAGGCCCGGGTAGCCGTTCCAGGTCGGGAACGTGCAGCAGCCGAGCACGAGGCCGGTGCCGCGCGGGACGATCGTATAGCGCTTGTGCATCGCGAGCGGCGGGTTCTTGCCTTGCGGCTTCTCCCAGTGCGCATCGGCGGGGATGCGACGCAATTCGTCCCATGCGTAGGCGACCGCTTCGAGTGCGCGATCCTGCGCGTGCGGGCCGCCGGCCTGGAAGGCCATCATGAACGCCTGGCCCGTCGTGTGCATCACGCTGTAGGCAATCTCGAAGCTCGCACGATTCAGTCGCGCGAGAATTTCCAGGCTGATGCCGATCCAGGCGCTCGGGCCGGCTTCGCGCCATGCACGCTGGGCCGCGGCGGCGGCGGCAATCAGTTCGTCGGGCGTCGATTTCGGGTAGCGGATGTCCAGCGCGACCCCGTACGGCGACTGCTCCGCGCCGACGGTTCCGTCGGACGCCGGCTGGTCGAGCACGAACGTGTTGCCGAGGTGTGCTTTGAACGCCGCTTCGCCATCGGCGTTCGCGCTTTCCCCGTACACTTTGGGACTCGGCATTTCCGCGAACGGGCTCCAGTACCCGCGGCTCTCGATGGCGGCGAGGGCGTGTTTCAGCGTGTCTTCGTGCTTCGTGAACAGTGCATGGGTCATGACGGCGGCCTGATGGACGTTGAGAAGGGTTGGATCGATTAATTAACCGACCGGTTGGTCGGAGAATGGTAGCATCAAACTATTCGCATGTGCGAGGCGTTTCTCATTTCATTGATCGAGGAGAAATAGATGTCTTACGAGAACATCCTGGTGGAGACCCGGGGGCGAGTCGGGCTGGTCACGCTCAACCGTCCGAAGGCGCTGAATGCGCTGAACGATGCATTGATGGATGAATTGGGCGCTGCGCTGAAGGCGTTCGACGCGGACGACGAGATCGGCGCAATCGTCGTGACGGGGAGCGAGAAGGCGTTCGCGGCCGGGGCCGACATCGGCATGATGGCGACCTATTCCTATATGGATGTTTACCGCGGCGACTACATCACCCGTAACTGGGAGACCGTCCGCGAGATCCGCAAGCCGATCATCGCTGCCGTGGCGGGCTTCGCGCTCGGCGGTGGCTGCGAACTCGCGATGATGTGCGACATCATCTTCGCGGCGGAAACGGCCAAGTTCGGTCAACCCGAGATCAAGCTGGGCGTGATGCCTGGCGCAGGCGGTACGCAGCGCCTGCCGCGCGCGGTCTCGAAGGCGAAGGCCATGGACATGTGCCTGACCGCACGTTTCATGGATGCAGCCGAGGCGGAGCGGGCCGGGCTGGTGTCGCGTGTGCTGCCTGCCGACAAGCTGCTCGACGAGGCGATTGCCGCTGCGACGACGATCGCCGAGTTTTCGCTGCCGGCGGTCATGATGGTCAAGGAGTCGGTGAACCGCGCATACGAGACGACGCTGGCCGAGGGTGTCCATTTCGAGCGTCGACTGTTCCATTCGTTGTTCGCGACCGAAGATCAGAAGGAAGGGATGGCGGCATTCGTCGAGAAGCGGAAACCGGTATTCAAGAACCGTTGATTCGCCGGCGGCCGGGTGGAGCTTGGCGAGCGACGGGTGTCGGTCGCCGCCATGATCGCCTGGTGCAATGAACCCAAAGCCCCCGTGCGCGGCAGCGCACGGGGGCTTTTCAAAATATTTTCACAAAGGGGTTGCGCAGACGAGGGCAGGTGCTTAGAATCACGCCTCTTTCGCGCTAACGGAAACGCAGCGCGGGAGAAGAAGGGAAGCGGTGCTGTCGGGCTGGTCGTAGCGGCCTCGGCGGTGCAGGAAGTTGAACCCCAGCCGTCGCAACGAAGTAGTTAAAAAGTTGTTGACGAACTGAAAAAAGCGGTTCATAATCTCGCTTCTCTGCTGCTGAAAACGCAGCGCTGCTGAGAAAAACGAAGTTTCTCGCAAAAATGCTCTTTAAAAATTAACAGCCGATAAGTGTGGGCGCTTGATGGAAGCGAGCTGATCCTCGGATCAGATAGCGAAAGTATCAAGAGTCTCACACTAAAGTAAGTCAGGTTTATGAAGTGATTCATATTCCTGTCAGCTTTGAGTGA